>NZ_LGIA01000049.1 GCF_001270965.1 Sunxiuqinia dokdonensis
TGTAGCATTTCCACAGCTTGCAAGTGACCGTTATGCTATGCTGAATAGAGCCACCGCACAAACAGCACATTTGCCTGTACGGTGAGTTAAGCCATAAAAGCATTAACTTACAATTATGAATCAAATGAGAAAAAAGTTTGACAAGGAGTTCAAGCAAAAAGCAGTAGAACTTTCTTATGCACGAGGTAACGCCAGCGAGATTGCTGAAGAATTGGGAATCGATAGAACGTTGCTTTATCGATGGCGAAAAGAATTTAATCAATACAAAAATAATAGTTTCCCCGGTCATGGGAATCCGAAGATGACTGATTTGGAGCGCGAGAATGCCCGCCTGCAAAAAGAGTTACGAGAGGCAAAAATGGAGCGCGACATTTTAAAAAAGGCAATCAGCATCTTCTCCGCGAGCGATGGGAAATCTACCAGTTTATAAGTGATCACCGACCCCGGTTTTCTATTGAGATGATGTGTAAGGTATTCAAAATAAGCAAAAGCAGTTACTACCAATGGCTCAAAGGTGGCCCATCTAAACGCTGGATTGAGAACGAGCGATTGCTGGTGAAAATAAAGGAAATCTTCGAGGCCAGTTTCGGAAGCTACGGAAGTCCGAGGATTGCGCAGGAGCTTCGTACATTAGGGTACGTGGTTTCTCGTCAAAGAACTGCCCGTATTATGAAAACAGCCCGTATCAGGGCCAGAAGGAAACGAAAGTTTAAGTCCACCACTGATTCAAGGCATAATTACCCGATTGTTCCCAATATCCTGAACCGTGAATTTACGGTGACAAGACCGGGACAGGTTTGGGTTTCCGATATTACCTACATCAGAACCAGTAAAGGCTGGTTATACCTGACCGTTATTATCGACCTGTTCGACAGAAAGGTTGTTGGCTGGGCAATGAGCAAAGGCTTAAGTACTGAAGAAACCACGATTCCGGCATGGAGAATGGCTGTAAAAAACAGACCTGTCACACAGAAACTTGTTTTTCATTCCGACCGAGGTATTCAATATGCCTGCAACACATTCTCCAATTTACTGAACTCGAACAAATGGGTTTGCCGAAGTATGAGCCGAAAAGGTAACTGCTGGGACAATGCAGTAGCCGAAAGCTTCTTTAAAACCATAAAGGTTGAATTGGTCTATGAGAACCATTTTTCAAGCCAGGACGAGGCAAAACTTTCTTTGTTTGACTGGATCGAAACCTGGTATAACAGGAAACGCAGACACTCAGCTTTGGGATATAAAACAATGGAAGAATTTGAATTAATTAATAACAATCAAAAATTAGCTGCATGATACTTAACTATCCGTTCAGCTTTCTGTTGCATATCCACAGAATTTCATTACAAATACGATAATAGGGAAAAACAAACTAAGGCTGTCTTCTCTTCGGTCTTCTCCT
>NZ_LGIA01000050.1 GCF_001270965.1 Sunxiuqinia dokdonensis
CATAAGGATTAACTATTTAGCATGAGGTGTGCGAGGTCGTGAAACCCCGACACGCCTTGATTTGACAGGCTGGAGGCTGTAGAACTAAACTGCAAACACCTCCGTGGCGCCATGCCTGAAGGTGAGCTCAATCGTGTAGTTGTTTGTATAGGGCCGAAAAACGGCAAAGGCTTTTTCGGGCGTGTTGTTTTCGCCCGAAAGGTGACTCAAGAAAATAGTCTGCAATTGTTCGCCGGCATAATCTTTCAGAAGTTGGCAGGCTTGCTCGTTTGACAAATGCCCAACCGCTGACGATACCCGTTGTTTCAAATAGTACGGATAAGGGCCATTCATCAGCATGTCCTCGTCATAGTTGCTTTCGAGAAATACGGCATGGCAGCGGGCAAATTCCGCCTTCACACGCTCACAAGCTTCTCCAATATCAGTCATCACGCCAATGTGCTTGCCGGCATACGAAATTCGGAAAGAACAGGCATCAGCTGCGTCATGCTGCTTGGTAAAGGGGAATACGGCAAACTCGCCCAGCTGAAATTCCATATTCGGCTCAAACCAACGGGGCGTTTCGGGTTGAACGGCCTTGCGCATGGCTAAAAAGGTTTTTTTGGTGAGGTAAACCGGAATACCCAATCGCTTGCCCAACACCCGCGCTCCACGACAATGGTCGCTATGCTCGTGGGTGATTAAAACGGCTTTTATTTTCGATGGATTGATGTTCTTCGCAGCCAACCGCACTTGCAGTTGACGGGCCGACAAGCCCGCATCGACCAACAACGCTTCGGTTTCATTGCCGATGTAGTAGCAATTTCCATTGCTTCCCGATGCCAAGGCACAAATCTCTAACTTTTTCACTTTTCTTTCTCGATTTCAGCAATCACTTGTTCCGGCAGAATCTCCTTACCTTTCAGAATGCAGCTTGCCTTTTCGTAAAACGGACGCCGGACCAGCATCATTTCGTCAATGAAATGAACCAACTCCTCGGGCGACTTTCCTTTAATCAGTGGCCGTTCATTTTTTGATTGAATGAGCCGGTTAGCCAATTCATGGCTGTCGACATCCAAAAAGACGCACAATCCAGCCTGGTTCATTAGCTCCATATTGTCGAAAAAACAGGGTGCGCCGCCACCTGTAGCGACAATCACAGGATCGAATTCAGCGACTTCTTTGAGGGCCGCTTGCTCTTTTTTGCGAAACTCAGCTTCCCCTTCTTCAGCAAAAATCTGCGGAACGGTTTTAAAAAATTTTTCTTCGATGTATTTGTCCAGGTCAATAAAAGGAACGTCCAGCATGGAAGAAAGCGTTCTTCCCATCCTGGATTTTCCACATCCCATATATCCAATCAAAAAAACCTTCATCAAAACAGCGACATTTGATTTTTATCTTCGTCATCCTCCCCTTTCGGGCGTTTCACTTCAAAAGGAACATCTTCCGAGGATTCCTCTTCCGGTTCATCGTCCGCAGGCTTGTCATCTTCATCCTTCACAACAGGCTCAATCTCCTTAATGTTTTCCACTTCGTAATTGGTCAATCGTTTTCCGCGGGCCTTGTGCGATTTAACACCGATAAACTCCGCCACTTCGATGATCTCATTTTCGCGGGCCGAATTTTTACCGCCAAACTCAATTTCCAAACGGGGATAGCGCACCCAGGTCACGCTCACCAGTTTGTTGTCGGGATGGTCGCCAATAAAGCTGATCCTGCGGCCCATCACTTCGTCGATTTCAAAGCGTTTGACGTAGTAAAACTCCTGCTCGGCATCATAATACACCGCCGACAACACTTTGCTGTTGTCAAACTTTTCGATGGCCAAAATATCGGGGTCGAAATGGTTCGACAAGTCGAAATTGTAAAGTTGGTATTCTCCGTTTTTGTACAGCACCAAGATCTTATCCTCGCCCTGAAACTCGCCCAAAAACTTGCCCCGGGAATCGGAGTTGATCCGAAACACATCGGGATCGAACCAGATCTTTCGTCCGCCAAGCGTTGAAACCCCTTTTTCCTTCAGACTAATTTTATGCACATCGTTTTTGGTGAGGATATTTCCCATAGCTCCCCGCCCTTTGATGGCCAACTCGCTGAAATCAACTTCAAACTGCAATTTCTTCAAACGCGCTTTGTGCTTCAGTGTTACCTTAAGCACTTCGGCCTCGCCATTCGGGTTGGCGCTGAAATACCAAATCCGCGATCCGGCTGTTCCTTTGGTCAGGTCGTACTCCTTGTCGCGGGTCATCCCGGTCACCGCAAAGCGTTTCATGTAGAAGGCGCCCTGGCGTCCATCGCGATACACCACATTGTAAATGGTCCGCTTGTCGTTTTTCTTGAACACGGCAATGTGCTGAATATTTTTTCCAACAAAAGCCTTTTCTGAAACCTTGGTAATGAAATAGGTTCCATCTTTCCTGAAAACGATGATATCGTCTATATCGGAGCAATCGCAAACATATTCGGCCTTCCGGAGGCTGGTTCCAATAAATCCCTCTTCGGCATCGAAGTAAAGCTTTTCGTTGGCCACCACCACCTTGCTGGCCTCAATGTTTTCGAAGCTGCGAATTTCAGTTTTGCGTTCACGCCCCTTGCCATACTTATCTTTAATTCGTTGATAATATTCAATGGTGAAGGGAACAATATTTTTGATTTTTAGCTTGATATCTTCGATCTCGTCTTCGATCGACTGGATGTAATTGTTGGCTTTATCGGTATTAAATTTCAGAATCCGGGCCATGCGAATTTCCATCAACTTCAGAATATCGTCGCGGGTAATTTCGCGCTTCAGCTTTGGTTTCCACGGATCCAATCGTTTATCGACATGGGCAACTGCCTGGTCCATGTTGGCCGACTGCTCAAACTCTTTGTCTTTGTAGATGCGTTCTTCAATGAAAATTTTCTCAAGCGACGCAAAATGCCAGGACTCTTCCAACTCGCCCATACGGATCTCGAGCTCGAGCTTCAGAAGCATCAAGGTCTGATCGGTATTTCGCTTCAAAATTTCGCTCACCCCAATAAACAGGGGCTTGTCGTCTAAAATAATACAGGCATTTGGCGAAATAGACACCTCACAATCGGTAAAAGCAAACAGGGCATCGATGGTTTTATCGGACGAAACGCCAGTGCCGAGATGAACCAAAATTTCAACCCGGTCCGAGGTGTTGTCGTCAATCCGTTTAACCTTGATTTTATTTTTATCATTGGCTTTTATGATGGATTCAATCAAAGTGGAGGTTGTTTTTCCAAACGGCAGTTCGGTAATTGCCAGGGTTTTGTTGTCCACCTTTTCGATTTTTGCCCTGACTTTCACCGCACCACCCCGTAGGCCGTCGTTGTACTTTGAAAAGTCGGCTGACCCTCCGGTCGGAAAATCGGGAAAGATTTCGAACTCCTCCTCTTTCAGATAAGCAATGGAAGCATCGATCAATTCGTTAAAGTTGTGCGGAAGAATTTTGGATGCCAAACCAACAGCAATTCCCTCAACGCCTTGTGTCAACAACAACGGAAATTTAACTGGCAAGGTGACTGGTTCTCGTTTACGGCCATCGTACGACAGTTTCCAGTTGGTGGTTTTGGGGTTGAAGACCACATCCAGTGCAAATTTCGACAAACGCGCTTCAATGTAACGCGGAGCAGCTGCTCCGTCGCCGGTCAGGATATTCCCCCAGTTTCCCTGGCTGTCAACCAGCAAGTCTTTTTGTCCCAGCTGCACCAGTGCGTCACCGATCGACGCATCGCCGTGTGGGTGATACTGCATGGTTTGCCCGATGATGTTGGCCACTTTGTTGTAACGCCCGTCGTCCATTTCGCGCATGGCATGCAAAATCCGGCGCTGAACCGGTTTCAAGCCATCATTGACGTAAGGCACAGCCCGTTCCAGAATTACATACGATGCATAATCCAGAAACCAATCCTGGTACATTCCCGACAAATAGGTGATGCCATCAGCTGGTTCAATGGGTTGATTATCTTTATTTTTTTCCTCTTCTGCCACAACAATTCTGTTATAAGTAAAACTTCAGATTCAATAATCTTTTCTTTTGATGTTTTTTAAACTTCGTCTTTCTCCACGTAGAGGTTGTCGATGATAAACTCCTGCCGGTCGGGTGTGTTTTTGCCCATGTAAAATTCGAGCATCTGCGAAACCGATTCGTGCTTTTTCATCTGAACCGGTTCGAGCCGGATATCGGGGCCAATGAAGTTTTTAAATTCATCGGGCGATATTTCGCCCAAGCCTTTGAAGCGGGTTATTTCGGCTTTGGCTCCAACTGATTTCACGGCTGCCAAACGTTCTTCTTCAGAATAACAGTAAAAGGTTTTCTGCTTATTCCGTACGCGAAACAATGGCGTTTGAAAAATGTACAGGTGCCCTTTTTTTACCAGCTCCGGAAAGAATTGCAGGAAAAAGGTGATCAACAGCAGCCGGATGTGCATGCCATCCACATCGGCATCGGTGGCTATAATGACCTTGTTATAGCGCAAGTCCTCCATGCTATCTTCAATATTGAGCGCCGCTTGCAGCAAGTTGAATTCTTCATTTTCATACACCACTTTTTTGGTCATTCCATAGGTGTTCAGTGGTTTTCCCCGCAAGCTAAATACGGCTTGTGTATTTACATCTCTCGATTTGGTGATGGATCCGCTGGCCGAATCACCCTCGGTAATAAAAATGGAGGAATCGCTTTTTCGCTCGTGGTTGCTGTTGTAATGCACACGGCAGTCGCGCAACTTTTTATTGTGCAGGCTCGATTTTTTGGCCCGTTGTTTCGCCAGCTTTTTTATTCCTGAAATGGCTTTGCGCTCGCGCTCCGACTCCTGGATCCGACGCAAAAACACTTCAGCAACATCTTGATTTTTGTGCAGGTAATTATCGAGTTCCTTTTGCACGAAGCTAACCACATGATTTCGCACACTGGGGCCATCGGGGCCAATGTCGCGCGAGCCAAGCTTGGTTTTGGTTTGCGATTCGAAAACCGGCTCCTCCACTTTAATGCTGATGGCTGCAATGATTGACGCCCGAATATCGGAGGGGTCAAAATCTTTTTTGTAGAATTCTCGGACGGTTTTCACAATGGCTTCGCGAAAGGCCACCAGGTGGGTTCCTCCCTGCGTGGTATGCTGCCCGTTGACAAACGAATAGTAATCTTCGCCATATTGATTTCCGTGGGTAATGGCCACTTCAATATCGTCACCTTTCAAATGAATGACCGGGTAAAGCGGTTCGGCATCCAGGTTTTCCTCCAGCAAGTCTTTCAACCCGTTTTTCGATTGAAATTTCTCGCCATTGCATAAAATGGTCAAGCCCGCATTCAGAAAGGAATAGTTCTTCATCATGTTTTCCACATAGTCGTTGTGGAAACGGTAATTCCTGAATATATCGATATCCGGAACAAAAGCGACCATGGTGCCGTTGGGCTCTTCGGTTTTTCCCAGGTCTTTTTCTTCAACAACCTGGCCCCGGGAAAATGCGATTTCCTTGACCTGTCCTTCCCTGAAAGCTTTAATAACAAAGCTGTTTGACAAGGCATTCACCGCTTTGATACCCACCCCGTTCAAACCCACGGATTTTTTGAAAACCTCGGAATCGTACTTGGCACCGGTATTCATTTTCGAAGCCACATCGAGCAGCTTGCCTAGGGGAATTCCCCGCCCAAAGTCGCGCACACTCACCAGTTCGTTTGAAACCTTCACCTCTATTTTCTTTCCAAAGCCCATCATGAACTCGTCAATCGAGTTGTCCATGACTTCTTTTAAAAGAACATAGATTCCATCATCAGCGGCTGTTCCATCTCCGAGCTTCCCGATATACATCCCGGGACGCTTGCGGATATGTTCCTGCCAATCAAGCGTTCTAATCGAACCTTCATCGTAATTAGGAGTCATACTTATTGCAATTTGTCACAAATATAAAGAAAACAAAACACCCTTGAAGTTCCACTATTTTGTCAATAATTAACAGGCGACAGTTGAAAACTTCTTCGGGTTGATGCAGTCTGTAAAAATAGCAATAAACCGCAATTTTCTCCAAAAAATCGCTCGACGGCTGCTTATCTACTTTCGCTCTAAATAAGACTTACCGGAATTCACATGCAAAGTGCTCCTTCAAAAAAAAGACAAAAAAAAGGCCGCTGAGTGAATCAACGGCCTGTGCCTTATTTCTTATTGAAATGGCTTACTTTTCTTCCAGCCAGGAAGTAAACATCCAGTAATATTTTTCGGTTTGCTTGACCATTGAATTGACCAGATCGATGGTTGATACATCGCCCAGATCGTTGGCTGTTTCAAGCACATTGATCATTTGCGACAGTAAGATTTCGAAGTCTGTCAAAATCTGATCGACCATATCATCCGGCCCTGGAATTCCTTCCGGCTCCGCAATTTTTGAGGCGGCAAGATATTCGTGCAATGTCGCTGTTGGTCTGGCACCAAACACGCGCACACGTTCCGCCAAGTCGTCAATATTTACTTTGGAAAAATCATAGAGTTCTTCAAATTTCTCATGTAAATCGAAGAAATCTTTTCCCGTTACATTCCAGTGAAAGTTTCGGAGTTTCTGATAGTGCACATGATAACTGGAGATCAACAGGTTGATCTGGCCAATCAATTCAGAGGTGTCCTTCTGATTAAATCCGAGTCTTACAAATGTTTTTTCTTTTGTTTCCATGATCATTCTATCTTTTATATTCTTTTATTTTCGGTTAATATATTCGTGTTTATTTCAGGTTCTCTTCATGATAAATCAAGACTGGCTTATCAAAATGAGTAAGCACATAGTGGGTTTCTGAAGAGGAAAATAAGTCCTCGAAAAATCCTTTCTTTTCTTTCAAAATAACAATCACGTCCAACGATTCATTGGTCAGGTATTTCTTCAGGGCATCTCGGACATTTTTTTCATTGGCATGTTCAAATTTCAGATGAAATCCGCTTACGCTATCTTTTACCAATGTTTTAAATCCAATCCATTTGAGCTTCGACTCAAAGTCGAGGGTTTCCATATTGTGAAAAATCGTCAGGTTTTTTCCATCGGCTCCGGCGGTTGTTTCCGACAAATGTTTGATGGCTTTCAAATCTTCGGCATGAAATGCTGTGGCATAGAGGTAATTATTGAGGCTGAAAGCCTGTGTACGATCCGGAATAATCAGCACCGGACAAGGAACTTTGTCAATGATGTTTGGATAATTGATTGTTCCCGTACTCAATCCTGAATAGGTATTGTAATTACTCATCAACAGCAGCACATCCTCCTCACGCTTCACGGTTTTTGAAACCACATCCAGACGATTTGCCTCTGCAACTTCAATCTCATAATGAACATTTTGCGGATACTTTTCGAAGTATTTCGCCACGGTTTTCCGCATTTCCGACTCCGCCTGTTCAAAGTCCTTTCGAATGCTCTTCTCAACAACCATATAAGTTTCGCTGATGCCGGGAACGGTTGGTCCACCAAGCTCGCCACCTGTTACTCCGGTACCCACCCAATGAATGTCTAAAACATAAACGATTTTTAATTTTCGCTTGAGCTGATTACTTAATGAAAAAGCTGAACAAATCAGATTTTCCATGTTCTTTCTGGTGTCTAACAACAACAAATTTGTTTTCATAACTCGCGGTATTGCGATTCACTCTGTAGCAGCTTTTCGTTCTGCCAGCGGTCCTTGAACCGGTGTTTTCCCTTATTTCAATCCATCTGTCGTTTCGGTTGTCGCTTCACCTTTTTCGCGGTGTTTGCGCTTCCGAAAGAACAGATTCAGCGCAATTTTCAATCCTGTTTCGAAGGCTACTTTTCTGACGTAGCCTGAAAAATCGTGCATCGCTTCTTGCACGTGATCGTTGAGTTTGTCTTCCAAATGGCGCGACTTATACCTCAGATTCTGCTTCCTGAGTTTCAGTTCGCGCATGTTCCTGATACTTTTCATAGCTCTTCCTCCTCATCTTCTTCGAATAACATGGAAGAATATTTTCTTAAAACGAAGGAGGTAATCAGTTGATTTTTAAACAGTGCAAATAGCAGTGTCAAAAAAACCAACAATCCGGTGGCAAGCAATAAACCTGTCAGATAATCATGATAAACCTGTCCGTACCACACCACAAACGCGGCCAGTCCGAAAAATAGGATCAATGCACCGGCTACGGTCAGTAAAAAAGTACTGATGAGGTGCGTGGTAATTTGTGTTGCCTTTCCCAAGATGGTCAGTTTCACCAAGTCGATTCGCGTCTGCAGGTATTTTTTTGACGCATCGCTAAGTTCACCAATGCTATCTGATAGGTTTCTGCTCATTGATTCAATGAATTAAATGATTCCGTTACTTGCCGCTTTCGTTGGTCTGGGCTTTCACTTCTTTTTTAACTTTTGCTTCCACTTCGTTGGTGCTCTCTTTCACATGGTCAATCATTTCATTGACTTGATCTTTCAAGCTATCCACTTTCTCTCCGATTGTTTCGGAAAGATCTTCAGAAACCCGTTGAACTTTTTTCTGAATTTTTTTTCTAGTTTTCTCGCCTTTTTCCGGGGCCAATAAAACTCCGGCCAAAGCACCGGCTGCTGCACCGGCAACGAAGCCAAAGATGGCGTTTCTTGTTGCTTTACTCATGACTTTTTTGTTTTTAGTGATTTGTAATTTGACTATTTGTAAAAAATTAAATCGACGTCTTTATTTTATCCGACGTCCTTGTACTCTTCGTGTCGTGGAGTGTTTTCGTAATTTTTGCGGAGGACATTGAAAGGTCTTTCCCCCGGATTGTCTTCTTATCTTGTGCCGAATAAGATCCGGCATTCAGATAAATATTCATGTTCTCAATTCTCTTCTTCAAATTTTTCATACGATTGAAATTATTTCTATTCGGCGATCCGCCAGCCGACGGATCAACCATTTTGTATTTCATTATTAAACGTTTGCTTGATTAATGGAAAAAACCATTCCAAAAGTTGCTTAAAGCCTGAACAACAAAGCAAATACTGAATTACAGCACCTTACAAGACACCGGCGTCACAATCAATAAAAATAACAGTAGAGCTTGTTCCACAATTTGTGGAGAAACCTTATCAAAGCTTGTATAGCGGGGAAAAGGAGGGAATGAGGGTAGGTAAAAAAACCGCAAGGCTATGGCTGGAATTATTCGAAGGCCGGCAGGTGCTTTTCAGCAAAAAACAGGGGTGTAAATTGGTGAATCCTGCTTGCTTCCGAAAGCTGGTTGCAGCCAATCTTCATCGAAAAGTTGGTAAAAAAAAATGA
>NZ_LGIA01000051.1 GCF_001270965.1 Sunxiuqinia dokdonensis
TCATTCGTCGTCATAAACTTCAATTTCATGTAAATACTAAGAATTTTTAGGGCCGATGGAATTAATGTAATTATTCAATTTGATGCCCAGTGAATTGTATTTTTCAATAAGCTCATTGAATTTTTCCTCAGTAATTAGATTTCTTCTATACGCTTTTGTTAGCCATGTTTTTGTTTCAAATAGCGAACCTCTTGAAAAGTAGAGGAAGTTTTTGTGATCTTTGAAATGAAAGCGTCCAAATCCTTCACTGATGTTGGCTGAAATGGAATCAGCTGCATCCAATAACTGTTGGGCTGTTGAGTACTTGTAAAAATGATCCCATTGCGTGACCAAATCGTGGACTTCATCTGCAAGATCCATTGAAATTTGATAAACCTTTAACTCTTCCAGTTTCATTTTCTTTTATAGGTTAATACCATGCCAATTACAACTAATGACGATCAATGACTACCAATGACCATCAATGACTTTTTTCTCAGCTTCTGTCAAAGTACTCCGTGTGCAACAAGTGGTGTGCTTTTTCGCTTAAGGGTTCACCCAAAAATTCTTGGTACAGTTTTTTGATGTACGGGTTTTCATGCGATTTCCGAATGGTTTTACTCTGATCTTCGGAGTAAATTGCCTTCTGACGTTTGCGCAGGATCTCCACGTCGCCATGGTGGTAGGGCTGTCCCCCGCCTCCGATACATCCGCCGGGGCACGACATAATCTCGATGGCGTGAAACTCGCTGGCTCCTGTTTTGATTTCTTCCAGCAATTTGCGAGCGTTGCCCAGTCCATGCGCAATACCAATATTGATCGGCAAGCCGTCAAAGTCGATGGTCGCTTTTCGCAATCCTTCCATTCCGCGCAGTTCTTCAAAATCGAGCCTTTCCAGCGTTTTGCCGGTTTGCAGTTCATAGGCAGTGCGAACGGCTGCCTCAATCACTCCGCCAGTGGTTCCGAAAATGACGCTGGCGCCGGTGGATTCACCCATGGGCTGGTCGAATTCTTCGTCGGGCAAGAATTTAAAATCGATGTTGGCCAGGTTGATGATTTGTGCCAACTCGCGGGTGGTCAGGGCGTAGTCAACGTCCGGATTGCCATCCACCGCAAATTCATCACGGCTGCTTTCGTATTTTTTGGCTACGCAGGGCATGATGGAAACCACCACCAGGTCTTCGCGTTTCACCTGCATTTTGTCGGCAAAATAGGTTTTGGCAATGGATCCAAACATTTGCTGCGGTGATCGGGCTGTCGATGGAATGTCTTTCAACCCAGGGAAATGGTGTTCAAAAAACTTCACCCAGGCCGGGCAACACGAAGTGAGGATAGGTAATTTTACATCTTTGTCGCCTGCCAAAAATTTGTTGAGGCGGCCAAGTAATTCGGTACCTTCTTCCATGATGGTCAAATCGGCAGCAAAGTCAGTGTCAAATACATAGTCGAAGCCCAAGCGGCGCAGGGCTGCGGCCATTTTCCCCGTGACGAGCGTTCCGGCCGGCAAGCCAAATTCCTCGCCTAAAGCTGCCCGAACGGCCGGTGCTGTTTGCACGATTACTGTTTTTGAAGGGTCGGACAGTGCCCGGATCACGGCACCGGTCTGATCCACTTCCGTTAAGGCTCCGGTAGGACAAACGGCCACGCATTGTCCGCAGTAAGTGCATGATGAGTGGTCCAGGTTCATTTCGAAAGCCGGCGAAACGACCGCATGAAATCCGCGGTTGATCATGGAAAGCACACCCACGGTTTGCACTTCGTTGCACATCATTTCGCAGCGTCGGCATAAAATACACTTGTCCATTTCGCGGATGATGGCTGGACTGGTATCTTCGCGGTAGTGCGATTGCTCGCCTTGGTAATGGATTTCCCGGATTCCCAGGTGATGAGCCATGTCCTGCAATTCGCAGTTGCCCGATTTGGCGCAAACCAGGCAGTCGGCAGGGTGATCCGAAAGGATCAATTCCAACACCGTGCGGCGGGCATTGACGGCGCGAATGGAATGCGAGCGGACTTCCATCCCCTCGGCAACTTCGGTGCAGCAAGCCGGAGCCAGGTTTCGCCGTCCGGTAACTTCAACCACGCACACCCGGCAGCCTCCCGGTTTATTTTCAATATTCATATCGTGCAGGTGCATGTGGCAAAGCGTGGGTATGTGAACGCCAATGCTCGATGCAGCTTCTAAAATGCTTGTCCCCTTTTTGACGACCAGGGGTTTTTTATCGATGGTTAAATTTATCATTTCCATAGTTCATGTTCTTTTTTTGCTATTGATGCCCGTTGTCTTATTTTCAACTCTCCGGATGCCTCAGGCGATTTTTATGGCATTGAATTTACATTTTTCGAAGCAGGCGCCACACTTGATGCAAAGGGCCTGGTCGATGTAGTGGGGGCTTCGCTTTTCACCGGAAATGGCTCCAACCGGGCAAATCCGGAAACACAGGGTGCAGCCGGTGCATTGCTCGTCGTCGATGACATATTGCAGCAGCGCTTTGCATTGCCCCGCCGGACATTTGCCTTCTTTCACGTGCGCTTCGTACTCATCCATAAAATTGTCGAGGGTTGAAAGCACCGGGTTGGGTGAGGTTTGTCCCAGTCCGCACAGCGAGGTGTCTTTGATCACATGGCTGAGCATGCGCAGTTTGGTTAAATCTTCGGGGGTTCCGTTTCCGTTGGTAATTTTTTCCAGAATCTCATGCAGGCGCTTGTTTCCGATTCGGCATGGGGTGCATTTGCCACACGATTCTTCCAAAGTGAATTCGAGGTAAAACTTGGCGATTGAAACCATGCAATCATCTTCGTCCATCACAATCATTCCGCCCGATCCCATCATGGAGCCGGCAGCCAGCAGGTTGTCGTAGTCGATGGGCGTGTCCAGGAAATCTTTGGTCAGGCAGCCGCCCGATGGCCCGCCGGTTTGTACCGACTTAAATTGCCGTCCGTTTTTGATGCCGCCGCCAATGTCGTAAATCACTTCGCGCAGCGTGGTTCCCATGGGCACTTCAATTAAACCCACATTGTTTATTTTTCCGGCCAGCGCAAACACTTTGGTCCCTTTCGATTTTTCGGTGCCAATAGTGCTAAACCAAGCTGCCCCTTTGTTGATGATGGGTGGTATGTTGGCAAAGGTTTCCACATTGTTCACGTTGGTTGGTTTGCCCAGGTAGCCCTCCTGCGATGGGAATGGTGGTTTAAAAGTGGGTTCGCCGCGTTTGCCTTCCATGGAATGAATCAGCGCAGTTTCTTCTCCGCAAACAAAGGCTCCTGCACCATAGCGAATTTCAATATCGAAACTGAAGCCGGATCCCAAAATGTTTTCGCCCAGCAAACCAAACTCGCGCGCTTGTTTGAGCGCCGTTTTCAGTCGTTGGATGGCTAGCGGGTACTCGGCCCTGATGTACACCAGCCCTTTGTCGGCGCCAATACAGAAGCCACAAATGGCCATCGCTTCAATCACTGTATGCGGGTCGCCCTCCAAAATGGAGCGGTCCATAAAAGCGCCGGGGTCGCCTTCGTCCGCATTGCAAACCACGTACTTCTGTTCGTTTTCCACCTTTCGGGTGATGTCCCATTTCAGTCCGGTGGGAAAACCGCCACCGCCGCGTCCGCGCAATCCCGAATCCATGATGATCTTGATGGCTTCTT
The DNA here is from genome assembly GCF_001270965.1 of Sunxiuqinia dokdonensis. Classification (GTDB taxonomy): domain Bacteria; phylum Bacteroidota; class Bacteroidia; order Bacteroidales; family Prolixibacteraceae; genus Sunxiuqinia; species Sunxiuqinia dokdonensis. Next base: position 3,625 of record NZ_LGIA01000051.1, read on the forward strand.
CGGGCGACAATTCATCCAAACATTTACCCAGCGCCGAGTAGCCATCATTTCCAATGTATTCCTCAATATTTTCGGGATTGATAAAACCACAATTTCGCAAAGCAATGCGGACCTGTTTTTTGTAAAAGTCCATGTTTTTGCTTTCCGAAATCTGACTTTTTGTGTTCGGGTCGGTGTATAGCAAACGTTCGACGATCCGGCCTTTCACCACATGTTCGTCGATGATTTCGAGGGTGTCGTCCGGACTCACCGAAACGTAAAAGGTGTTGTCGGGTTGAATTTTAACAATGGGGCCTTGTTCGCAAAACCCGAAGCATCCGGTGTGAATCACCTGGATTTCATTCTCGAGTCCGCGTTCAGCCAGTTGGTTTTGAAAGTTGGTCTTAATCAGTTCGCTTTGGGCAGCTTTGCAGCCAGTGCCTCCGCAAACCAGCAGGTGCATTTTATAGTCAGCCATTCGTTGCGTGGTTTTTATTCGTCAATGGTTTTATAACTCACCGGGATGATCCCATCCACCAGTTCGTTTAACTTGATATGTTTATCGATGATCTCTTGCGCTTTGGCCTTATCTACATAGCCATAGATGACCGGCTGCTTGCCCGGCATGGTCAGTTCAATGGTGGGTTCGGCATAGCAAAACCCCATACATCCGGTTTGGGTAATCAGCGCATCAATCCCTTGATGGTCGAGCTCTTCAATGAAGTAATTCATGGTGTCTTTGGCACCCGAAGCGATTCCGCAGGTCGCCATTGAAACCTTGATTTGAATCAGGTTGTCGGGGTTGTCACCCTTTTCCCTGAGCTTAATTTTGGATTGCACTTCCTCTTTTAGTTTTTTGAGGTCGGCCAGCGATTTTATTTTATTCATCTTTTTTGGGTATTATCTGGTTTCAGTTCTGAAAGTTAAGTCATTTGCTCCTCAAATGTCCGATCATTCAGCCAATTAAAGTCTAATTTTTGTCATTATTCGCTTATTTGAATTTGTTCTAAATTCTCGCGAATCATTTCGTTCAAAAATTTTCGAATTTCCGGTGTTGAAAGCGGTATGCCGTCCAGCTCTTTTTTTATGTCGCGCGTGTCAAACTCAAATTGTCCTTTTGGTGTTTCGTGTGAATATTTTATTTCCGCCTGCTTTTCGTTGGCTGCCAAAATCAGCAAAGTTCCGGCCATGTCGCCTAAAACCGGACGATCAATATGATGAAATCCGAAATTGACCTGGAGTTGCGTGCCTTTATTTTCTTCGGAATGAAGTTGAAAGCTCCCTTCGGTTTGCTCGGCATTTTGTTTAAGCAATGGCAAGCCGAGGCCCACTTTCCTTTTGGTGCGGGAGGTGAAAAAAGGATTGGCTGCCTGCTCTACCTGCTGGGGGCTCATGCCTTTGCCGTTGTCCTCAATCTCCATCTGTAGCAGGTTGTCGTCAGGTTTCTCATGAATACGAATTTCAATCAATCCGGCATTCGCGCGGATCGAATTTTGGGCGATATCGAGGATGTGTAAGGCTAGTTCGTTCATGATTCAATTTTTACAAAGCGGCCGTTTTTTCGATTCAGGGCCCACCGCATCTCCTGAAAAGTGGGTTCATACAAGTAAAATGAAGTGGCGGCAGAGCCAATATCTTCGGTGTAATGTGCGTCAGAAGCCGTGATCAGACTGACATCGGCCGGGATATCGTAACGGTTGCGAATTTCCTGTTCATCAGCAAATTTGGATAGCTGCATGCCATCGATTTTCAGATTGGTGGGCAGGTAGCCTAGCTGACTGTACAAGCTGTTAATCGGCCGGTCGATGTGGGCTGGAATAAACAGGCCATTCAGTTGATGGGTGTATTGCTCGATGGTTTCAATATCGATTCGGAGTGGGCTTCCCAGGTAGTTGGGAAGATGACGGGTGATCTCGTTTTTTTGATTGACCAGCACCTGGTGACCGTGATATTCGGGCCGGTTCGGGATTTCAGGCAAATATTGATCTAAAAACTGCTGGAACTTTCGGCTGGTATAATCATCTTCGAACAAGCAGATGGCATGCACTTCTTCGCGACTGTTCACCTCGCACCCATTCACTACCAACAGGCCGGTTCCCTGGGCTTGTTCCTTGACCATGGCACATTGCGCGGTGGAATTGTGGTCGGTAATGGCCAAAATGTCGATGCCGCGCTCCATGGCCAAACCAACAATTCGGTCGGGACTCATATCCAGGTCAGCGCATGGCGATAACACGGTATGAACATGGAGGTCGGCTCGGAACTTTTTCATTAGCTATCCTTCAACAGGGCGTATAATTTTCCACTCAGTTCAAAGGTCGAATCTGTGGTCGACAATAAGGGAATTTGCTCTTCGTTGCTGTGTTGAATGGTGCTTTTGTGAGGCTGCAATCCTTTGACCAGGATCACGGCTGACAAATCTTTCAGCGAAGCAATGGCCATCACATTTTGATGAACCTGCAGGGTTATCCATGCCTGGTTTTCGCGGGCATTGCCCATCACATCGCTCAGCAAATCGGAGACGTAGGCTCCACTGATTTCGCGGTCGAGACCTTTCTCTCCCGAAATCACCTGTAAGTTCAGTTTTTCAATTAATTCAGAAACCTTCATTTCGTTTTCCTCTTTTGTTACAATCAGCCTGAAACCGTTGTTCTCCCCATTTTTTTTCAACATTGCGGAATGCTTTGGATGTACTGATTTTTCCTTCGTTTTCCCACATTTGTTGCAGAAAAACGCAGTCCGACATCTTGGCGGTTCCGCTCACCATATCTTCGGCCAGTGCCTGGCAGTTTGGTGCTCCGCAGGCGCCACAATCAATGCCCGGTAAAAAGCAAATGATTCGCTGTGCCCGGTTCATTTTTTCGAGCGCCCGTTCGCGGTCCGGATCGAGGCAGAATGCGGGTTTTGGGATGATCTGGTCGGCGATCAATTTTTGTTTCAATTCTTTTGATTCTTTCACAGCCTGCGTGTTTTGCAGTTTCCAGGCCGGGGCATAGCGACGGGCACGTCGTTCCAGCCGTTCCACCGTCAAAAAGCGATTACCGGTCATCATGATGCCGCCGGCGCAGCTTTGGTCGCAGGCCCGCAGCTCCAGGAAATCCAGGTTGGGCACTTCTTCGTTTTCCAGGCGCTCCAAAAAACGGATGACATTGTGAATACCGTCAATGGCCATGCTGCGTTCGCCAAAATGCCTGGCTTCACCGCGGGTCAGGCTCCACAAAATGCCGTCGCGTGTCAGGTTCTGGCGCTGGCTGCTGGTGTCTGGCGCTTCTTTGGTGTCAATGGCTTTCATCACCTTGTTGTACAAGGCGTTCATGTTGATAATACCATCGACAATGGATTCTTTTTCGCCCACCGGACTTTTCACCGAGCTGATTTTGGCATTGCAGGGGGTCACATAAAACAGTCCGATTTCCTCTTCTTTGGCACCTTGTTTTTTTAATTCGCTGATGGCGAAGTGGGCCCCCAAATCGTGTGGCGCTTTACGCCGGATCAGGTTTTCGGTGAGCGACGGGTAGCGAATTTGAATGAGCCGGACAATAGCCGGGCAAAAGGTGGAAATATGCGGGCGGTGTGTAGTCGATTTCCGGCAATACTCCTTGATCGAATTTTTTAAGATTCCAATGGGTTGCTCCACTTCAAAAACATGGGTGAATCCAATTTTCAGCAGAGCCGCATAAATTTGGTCTTCGGTATATTTTTCAGGGAATTGTCCAATCATCACGGCCGGAAACAAAACCACCCGGTATTTGAAAGTTTGAATTTTCTTTAAGTCATCCTGTTCCACATAAATGGCTTTTACCGGGCACGCACGCATGCAATGGCCACAGTCAACACAACGGTCCTCGCGGATCTCGGCCAACCCACCAACCACACGAATGGCTTCGGTCGGACAAACCTTCATGCAGTGCGTACAGCCAATGCATGTTTGCTCGTCAATGGTTAGCGCGTGATATCTTTTGGATGGTGACATTAAAAATAATTAACCATTTTAACTGTTGTTCCCTGGCCAACGGTCGATTCTATCGTTAGCTCATCGGTGTTTTTTTTCATATTAGCCAGCCCCATGCCGGCTCCAAAACCCATTTCCCGCACTTCTTTACTGGCTGTCGAGTAGCCTTCTTGCATGGCCAGCTCAATATCCGGTATTCCCGGGCCTTTATCAATGATTTCTGTCGTTATTTTGTGTGGCTCCATTTGAACCAGAATCCGGCCTTCGTAAGCGTGGGCCACCACATTCACTTCACCTTCATACAGGGCAATGACGATGCTTTTTATGCAGCGGGCATCAATCCCAAGCTGCTTCAGCATCTTTTTCACTTCGCTGGAAGCATGTCCCGCCCACGAAAAATTACCGCCTTCTATGTTGAATTCCAGTTTCATCGTTCGTTAATACACCGGTTTTAACCCTGCCTGATATAAAATACCGCTCGCCTTAAACAAGGTGAAAGGCGATTCGAGCAGGCACAGGTTGTTTTCGCGCGCCAGTTCGAGCATCTCGTCGGTCACCTTCTTGTTCCGAACAAACACAATGAAGCGAATATCGGCCATTTCCGATGTCCGGATCGTTTGCAAATTACACATGCCGGTAATGAGAAGCAGGTGGTCGGTGTCGAGTGTGAGTACATCACTCATGAGATCTGAACTGTAGCCCCGTTCGATGTTGGCCTGGGCATGTTCTTCGCCACAAATGATTTTCGCGTCAAGAAGCTGGCAAATTTTACTGACTTGCATGGTGTTGAAAAGGTTTTTTGCAAATATCATCGAAAACCTTGAATTCAAAGAAAATTTCAGTGGGAATATGATTGGGGAGATAAAATTTAGATTGAATTGAAATAAGGGGTGAAATTTGTAATTTAGCAAACGATGTTACCGGGGAAGGGAACTGAAAGCAATACGATGGATGTGCGAAGCAATTGAACGCCCGCTTGAAGCAACCCAATTGTAACACGAAGCAGACCAGTTGCAAGTTGAAGCAAAGCGATTGTAACTCGAAGCAAGACGATCGTAACTCGAAGCAAACCAATTGTAAGTTGAAGCAACCCGATTGTAAGTTAAAGCAAGACGATTGCAAGTTGAAGCAATAACCAATAACTAATAACCAATAACCAATCGCCATGATCTACGACAACCAGCCTTTTCACTCGGATATGATTGAAAATCCAAATCTTCATCAGAAGATTATTGATGCTTTGCCCATTCCAATTTTTTATCGCGATATCAACGGTATTTACATTGCAACCAACAAGGCGCATGAAAATTTTATCGGTTTGAAAAAGGAAGAAATCATAGGAAAAACCGTGTTCGACGTGCAGCCACGCGACATTGCCGAAATGTATGCCCGCCGCGACCAGGAGCTGGTTGAAAGCCCGGGCGATCAATCGTACGAAACCAAGTTCCGCTTGTCAGACGGTTCCATTCACGATGTCATTTTCAACAAGGCCGTCATCCGGAATGATGAGTCTGAAATCATAGGAATTGTAGGATCGATCATCGACATCACCGATCGCAAAAAAGCTGAGCGCAGGCTCGAGAAGGCCAAGGAGGCTTCGGTCATTGCTTCGGCCATGGTCCATAAAATCCGGGCCGGCATTGTCATTGTCGACAACGAGTTTAAAGTCATTGATTCCAACGAAGGTTTTGCCAAACTGTTCGGGCAGGAATTGGAAGAGTTGTACGAAACCATTCCCGGCTTGCAGGGAGCCGATTTGCAGGAGCTGATTCCGGAAGTGGTGTTTAAAATGTTTGCTTCGTTGATGACTTCGGGCGAAAACATGCTGGAGCGCGACTTGAGAATTCAAAACAAACTGTTGCATATTTCTGTCATCACCATATACAAAAACCGGGTTGTTGGAGCGCTGATCCGCGATATGTCGGCTCCGTCGCTGGTTCGCGAAGAAATCATCAGCCGTACCCAGCGTGTGAATAGAAAAAATCTGGAGACCGTGCAGAAAATCGCTTTTCTTTTGGGTGAAAATGCCTCACAAACCGAGGAGTTGCTCAACTCAATTATCCAATCGTATAAATATGAGGAGGACGACAACTGATGGCCGATTACCATTTTGATGTTGATATTCAGCAGAAGCTGCACCACGGCGAGGTGGTGTGTGGCGACGTTTTTTACACCCGTCGCATCAAGGAAGAGGGGCGGGTGATCCTGGTTTTGTCCGATGGAATTGGGCATGGCGTGAAGGCGAATGTGCTGGCGACCTTGACCGCTTCCATGGCATTGAATTATGCTTCGCTGCACACCCAGCCTGATGTGGCGGCCAATGTGTTTATGCGAGCCTTACCCCGGAGCAGTGATGGCAAGGAAAGCTATGCGACCTTCACCATTATCGAGATTGAAGTGGGAGGAATGGTACGCATTGTGAATTACGACAATCCACCAACCTTGATTTTCCGAAACGGCGAGCTGTTTGCCCCGCGCGAAATAGAAGTGAATATTCGTGGGGCGGAGAATGTGGGCAAAATTCTTCGGATCCGCGAGTTTAAACCAGTCAAGGGCGATCGCATTTTGTTTATGACCGATGGCGTTGTGCAAAGTGGACTTGGGGGAAAACGCTATCCGATGGGCTGGGGACTCGAGCAGGTAAAATTATTTGCGCAGGGACAGATTGCCCGGGAGACGGAGATTTCGGCTACCCGCCTGGCTCGTAAGATTCTCAATCAAGCAGCGATGAACGATGCTTTTGAGATGAAGGACGATACCAGTTGTGGTGTGGTTCATTTTCGTCAGCCGCGCGAGTTCATGCTGATTACCGGCCCGCCGTTCTATAAAATTAAAGATACCGACTTTGTGAAACGGGTAACGGAATTTCCGGGAAAGAAGATTATTTGTGGTGGCACTACCGCCGAGATTATTGCCCGCGAGCTCGATCTGGAAGTCAATATTCAGCATCGTTTTGGTTATGCCGAGGCGGCCATCCCGCCGGCGGCCGACATGCAGGGGTTTGAAATGGTGACTGAAGGTGTGCTGACCATGGGGAAGGTGGAGGAGATTTTGGAAACCTACACCGGCGAAACACGCTTGGGCAGTAGTCCGCCCGAAGAGGTGGTGAAGCTGTTGCTGGATCACGATATCATCCACATCATTGTTGGTACCCGCATCAACTGGGCACATCAGGATCCGGATCAACCGATGGAACTGGAGATCCGCAAGTTTGTGGTCAAGCGGATTGTGCGACTGCTTGAAGAACGGTTTCTGAAGAATGTGACCGTCGAGTTGGTCTAGAAGTCGCGTCCTTTGCGATGCAGGTCACCCGAGGACAAACAAAAACTAAAAGGAGCATGCAAAATATCAAACTCTTGCTTATGGAGCAGGTCAACAAAATTCTGGATGAGCGGATTGAAACAGCAAAACGTTCGATCCGATTTGCAATAGAGTCGCGCGACAGCGATACCAAAAGCAGCGCCGGCGATAAGTACGAAACCGGGCGGGAGATGGCGCAACAAGAGTTGAATAAATACCAGGCTCAATTGGCCAAAATCAGCGGCTTGAAAAATGATTTGAACCGAATCAACCCGGAGGACAGGCACGACAAAGTCGGTTTTGGAAGTTTGGTCTTGACAAGTTGCGGAAACTACTTTTTATCGGTTCCGATGGGCAAAATCTCCGTTCAGCAGAAGGATATTTATTCTATTTCCATGGTGTCGCCGATTGGGCAGTTGTTGAAGGGGAAAATGGAGGGAGAACAGTTTCTGTTTCAAGGCAAGATTCAGGTTATTCAAACCATTCTTTAAGCAGCCTAAAGTTATGGGCGGGAATCCCCGACTAAATATCACTATCTTTGCGGCATGTTGAAAAATCAGAAAAACATTCTGGAAAAATTGGGGATTGAGGCGCTGAATGCCATGCAGCAGGAAGCGCAACACGCCATCCATTCCAAGTCCGAAATCGTCATTTTGTCGCCCACCGGAACGGGAAAAACCCTGGCTTTTTTATTGCCCTTGATTGCGGGATTGGATCGAAGCTGTAACGAAATTCAGGCTCTAATCATTGCGCCGTCGCGTGAGTTGGCCATTCAAATTGAACAGGTAACCCGCGAGATGGGCGCCGGTTTCAAAACAAATGCGGTGTATGGCGGAACTTCCTTTTCGAAAGACAAGCTGGAGCTGAAACACCGGCCGGCGATTTTAATCGGAACTCCCGGCCGGGTGGCTGACCACTTGCGTCGGCAAACCTTTTCGACTGGCGACATCAAAACGCTGGTGCTCGACGAATTCGACAAGTCGCTGGAAATTGGCTTTGAAGCCGAAATGAGCGAAATTTTGCTGGCTTTGCCCATGCTGGAGAAAAAGATTCTGACTTCGGCAACTCAAAAGATAGCCATCCCGTCGTTTGCCGGCCTGAAAAAGCCTGCGTACATCAACTTTTTGGGAGACAGCCGATCGCAGCTGAAAATCAAGCGAATTCTTTCGCCCGATAAAGACAAGCTGGAAACGCTGGTTGATGCGCTTTGCCACCTTGGAAATCAGCCAGGTATTATTTTCTGCAACTTTAAGGAAACCATTCAGCGGGTGAGCGATTTTTTGACGGAAAAGAAGATTCCGCACGGTTGCTTTTACGGTGGCATGGAGCAAATTGACCGGGAGCGGGCGCTCATTCAATTTAGAAATGGCACCCACCAGTTGTTAATTGCGACGGATTTGGCTGCCCGCGGGCTGGACATTCCGGAGATCAAGTTTATTATTCATTATCAGCTTCCCGGGCGAAAAGATGAATTTACGCATCGCAATGGACGAACCGCGCGGATGTTTAACGACGGGACCGCCTACGTTTTGCAATGGGAAAAAGAAGAATTGCCCGATTTTATTGGATCACCTGGAATTGAACGCCTCCAAAAGGCGCCGTTGCCAGCGGTTTCGGTTTGGACCACGTTATATGTTTCGGGCGGACGGAAAGATAAAATTTCGAAAGGGGACTTGGCTGGCCTGTTCTTTAAACAAGGTCATCTTGGTAAGGATGAATTGGGTACGATTGAGTTGAAACAAGATTGCGCTTTTGTTGGCGTTCATGCCTCCAAAGCCAAGCAGCTGATCAAACTTTTGGATAATAGTAAATTAAAAAATAAGAAGATTCGGGTGAGTCAGGCAAGCTAATCACCGGATTTTCTTTATTATTGAAAAAAATTGTTGTAACCTTCCAAACCAAAACTTAACAGGCCATGAAAAGTGTTTTCTTTTTGCTGATATTTTTGTCGATTTTGTCCTGTGCTCCCGCAAAAAAGCAATCCGCTTCCATTCATATCAACACGATCGGTTTTCTTCCTGACGCCGCGAAAAAAGCAAGCCTGACTGGCGAAGCCGGCCAATTTTTTGTGAAGGAAGCCGCAACCAACGAGCTTGTTTTTGAAGGAACAGCCCGTGGACCGTTTTCACAGGATGATGTGGATCAGGATGTTTGGATTGCTGATTTTTCGACTTTCACAAATCCCGGCAAATTTTATCTTGAACTTCCTGATGGCGCTCGTTCTGTGGAATTTGAAATCGGTAACGACGTTTACAAACCGGCTTTTTACACCAGCATGCGGGCGTTTTATTTGTGGCGTTGCGGCATGGCAGTGGAAGGAACCCACAACGGACAACATTTCGCCCACAACGCTTGTCATTTGGAAGATGGCTATGAAGATTATCTGGGCAAAGCCGATAGCCGGCGTGATGGAACCGGTGGCTGGCACGATGCCGGCGACTACGGCAAATACACGGTCAATGCCGGAATTACCGTGGGCATGCTGTTTATGGCCTGGGAGCAGTTTCAACACCAATTGGAACCCATCGCGCTCGATTTGCCGGAAACCGCAGTCGGATTTCCCGATTTTCTGAAAGAACTAAAATGGGAAACCGATTGGCTCCTGAAAATGCCGTATCCGGATGGCTCAGGTCGGGTTTCCCACAAGCTGACGCGAACGAATTTTGCCCCATTTATCAAAGCGCACGAAGATCAGGAAAAACGGTTTTTTACCGAATGGAGCTCGGCTGCTACGGCTAGTTTTGTCGCAGTAATGGCCCAGGCCGCGCGTTATTTCAAACCCTATGATGAGGCTTATGCCGCCCAATGTCTGGATGCTGCCATCCTGAGTTACCAGATTCTGAAGGCCAATCCGGAACATAAGCGCTTTGAGCAAGGTGATTTTAAAACCGGTGGCTACCAGTCGGCTGATGTGGACGACCGCTTGTGGGCCGCCGCCGAGCTGTGGAAAACAACCGGAGACGCTGAGTATTTGCACGATTTTGAACAAGGTGCTACGGCAATGGACTTCAAAATAGACGAAAATTGGGACTGGAGCGACGTGTCAAACCTGGGCATGTTTGCTTATGTATTGTCCGAAAGGGGAGGGCAGAACCCCGAAATCGTTGAAAAACTCAAACAAAATATTTTGGCTGTTGCCGACCAGATCGTGGAACAAGGCGATGCCGATGTGTATGGTCGTCCGTTGGGTGGCCGCTACTACTGGGGGTGCAATGGAACGGTGGCCCGCCAGGTGATGAACCTGCAAACAGCTTTTCGTATTTCACCTGATGAAAGCTATCGCGAAACGGCACTTGATGCCATTGGTCATTTGTTTGGCCGCAACTATTACAATCGTTCGTATGTCACTGGCTTGGGTGCCAATCCGCCGCTGTATCCGCACGACCGAAACTCGGGATCGGACGAAGTTGAGCACCCCTGGCCCGGCTATTTGGTAGGCGGCGGGCATTCGGCAACAGGATGGAAGGATGAGCAGGAAGACTTTGCAACCAACGAAATTGCCATTAACTGGCAAGCTGCTTTGGTGTATGCCCTGGCTGGTTTTGTAGAAAATTAGTGCAGGTTTTGCCTAAAAATAGAAAAGGCTTTGAACAACGCGTTCAAAGCCTTTTCAGGTATTATTTATATTTAGTTACAATAAGCCAATTTATACCATCGGATATTTTTTGAAAACCTCTTCTGATTTCATCAGAATATCGACGTATTGGGCACGCTGGTAGGCAAATGGATCTTTGAGATTTTTCCGCGACAATTTTCCGCGGAAATCATCCAGCGACTTATAGCCCTTGGCATCCATCCAGTCGGCCAGTTCGCGCAGCACTTTTTCAACAAAAGGTGGCTGGTTACGGTAAATGGCTGAAACCACCTGAACCACGTCAGCTCCCGCAAGCAACATTTTGATCACATCTTTGGAATCGGAGATTCCGCGGCTGGCACAAACGCTGGCGTCAATGTTGCCGTAAAGCAAGCCGGCATAACGCAACGAAAGCTGGTGATCTTTGGCTTGACTCAAATCCCAGGGGTAATGGAACAGTTCTTCTTCAATGTCGATATCCGGCTGGAAAAAGCGGTTGAAAAGAACATAGCCGTCAACGCCAACTTCATCAAGCTTTTTAATAAAATTCAAGGTGTTGGTATAAAATGGGCTGAGCTTGACGCTCACCGGAATTTTTACCGCCTTTTTAATGTTTTCTACAATGAGTATTTGTTTTTCTTCGATGCCTGAACCGCTCACTTCAAAATAACCCGGATTGGCATACAGGTTAACCTCCAGGGCATCAACGCCGGTTTTTTCCAGTTCCTTGGCATACTCAACCCAAGAGGTTTCATAAATCGCATTTAAACTGGCGATGACAGGAACCGAAGAATTCTGTTTGAGTGTTTTTACGTTGAACAGGTGTTCTTTAGGCCCGGCATGTTCCAGGTCGGGAAAAATGCTGGTCATTTCTGCGTGACGCTCTTCATACTCGTGCAATTCATCTTCAAACTGAAGCGATTCCAGTTGGATTTGTTCTTCAAACAAAGATTTGTAGACAATCGCCGCAATTCCTGCTTCTTCGAGTTGCTTAATCACGTCGGGTTTGTTGACCAGGTTGCTGGCTCCTAAAATTAATGGGTTCTTGAGTTTAAGCCCCATGTAGCTAGTTGATAAGTCTGCCATAATATTGATTTTACAGGTTATTTTCTGTTACTTAAACTACGAAAGTTCTTTTTTTGTTCATGTCAGCAAAAACAAAGAAGCAACGATGGTTCAAATTATTTTCTGTCGAATGTTGGCTCCTTTGTGGAAGAAAAACCGGGCAACGATCAAGTTCTGAAAGGGGCACGCCAATTCATATTCAGTTGATCAACAGAGGTGCTGGCCTTGATGTGCATCTCGGCAGGCCGCTATTTCCAAAAGCGGCTGATGGCAATTTCCGCAGCCAAAAATAGCAGGCAGAGTGCCAGAAATAGTTTCCAAAGTTCAACTCCGTCGTTGGCTTCCTGAAGCTGTGCCGCAAAATTGGCTTCATTTCCATCGACCAGGTTAAAGGTTTGCTGGTTGGTTTGTTCAAGGGCTTGCTGCAACTGGGTGGCTGTGAGTTGCGGTGACAGCGACTCCTGCCGGTTGAAGTTGAAGGCCAGCGTTTTCGTTTCGTCCTCGTTTAGCCTCAGTTGGTAGAAACCGGCCTGGCTGATGATGTTGTGCAAGTCAATGCGAACTTGATTGGCATACTGATTCATCACGGGCACCTGAATCGATTCGTCGCTGTCCAGTGCCTTGATCGTCATGTTTGTCCCAGTTGCAACGGATTCATTTGCAGGAAGTGTTAGGGTCAGGTTGCTGGCAATTTCGTACTGAATTTCCTGCGGATCGAAGCTATTTAGGGCAATGTTGTACACCAGAGGAACAAAAATGGCCTGCCGGCTAAAATCGGTGATTTCTTCGTCCAGCGGAAAACTGAAACTGACGAGGCGTCCCAAACCGGATTGAAAGTCGGACACAGCCGGCTGCCTGTTGTTGAAACCGACTACCTGAGATTGTGTGCTTTCGATGGTCGAAGAAAACCGATAGCTGGAACGAACCACGGGTAGTTCGAGGTTCGTTTTTTCGTTGAGGAAAACCTGCTCCATCAGCGGATGCCTGTAGCTGACTGACTCCATGCGCAGGGTGGATGAGTCGGTCCCCAAAATCAGGTTAGTGTGGAGTCTTCCAAAGAGCTCATTGTAAGAGTCGATATTGGCATTTGCTCCGGGAAACAGGGCCAGCGAGCCTCCGCCACGCACAAACTGGCTCAGAGCACTGATCAGGCCAGAGCTGAGCTCGTCCAGGTTCAGCAGGTAAATACACTGAAAATTCTGGAACTGGCTGATTTGGGTTTGTTTGTCCGTTGTTTTTTCAAAATCGATATTCTCATCATTTAAAAAGAGAGCCTGTAATTTGTCCACTGCCGGATCGTTGGCTTCCGAAATGGCCAGTACCCGGTTTTTGTCGCGAACTTCATAGCTAAAGAAAAACTGGTTGTCGTACACAATCGGGTAGTCGTCGAGCTCGACCAGGCCCCGGTGTGTGCCCGTTCGGCTATTTTTGTAAACTAACTCCAGTACCTGGCTTTTTTCGGCCTCGATACTGATATTGTTGATGGCTTTGATGGTATCATTGATCTTGAGGCGGATTGGAATATTCTGATAGTTTTGGTTGGAACGGTTTTGAATACGGGCAAAAAGCTTTTCTTCACGGTTTTTTTTACGCCCCGGCGTTTCAAACCAGCAACTGTCAATGAGCAGGTTATTGCTGGTGGGGCTACCTATCGGAATCAGAAAAGTTTGAAAGTTGCTGTCGTTTTCCATTTCTGAAAAATCAGTCCAATGGGCCTGGAAATCGGAAATCAGATAGATTATTTTTTCTGATTTCACTTGCTGCTTGATCAGGTTGTTTCTCAACAGGCTATGGGCATTCGACAGGCTGATCGAAGCCGGATTCTCCCGAACAGTCCCCAGTTGGCTGATGAGTTGGCTGGGATTGAGCAGTTGTTGCTGCTCAGGTAGATTTTGGTTGGTCAGCAGCAAAAAGCTGGTTCCCGGCCCGTAGCTGTTGGCAATGCTGATGGCTTTGTTTTTCGCCTGCTCAAGCAATAGGCCGTTTTCCGATTCATTCTTCATGCTGAAAGAATTATCAATATACACACCAACCACTTTCCGGGCTGATGTGCGGTCTTGTTTGTTGGTGGGCAAGTAGGGTTGCGCAAAAACAAAAACCAGGGCAACAATGGCCAAAATACGGCTGATGAGAATCAGCAGCTGTTTCAGGTTACTCTTCTTTTTTGTCTCTTCTTTAATCGCTTTTAAAAAACTAACCTGGCTGAAATAAACGGTTTTGTAGCGTTTGAAATGGAGGAAATGGATGAGAATGGGAATGCTGATGAATACAAGTGCCGGTAAAAATTCGGGATAGATAAACCTCATTTCAATTGCTTAAGGATTGAAGACCAAAATTAATGGATTTGTTTAATCTCTGAAATTAATTTTCTACTTCTGTTTAGCGTGTTGCAAACTTGTAAGATTGTTTATTATATTTCAGCCAAGATTAAACAAAGTTGCTTTCACAGTGTTTAGCTTATTAATTTTAGAAGCTCGCCAAAAGATGAAAGGAAAATTGAAACACCGGAAAAGTGATGAAAATTCACTGTGATGAGAGCCGTAGCTGGGCGTTTCAAACAGGAGCCAATCATGGGCGAGTTCCATCGAAAAACTATTTAGAAGAAAATTCTGGAGATGAACTTTTATACAATCAAAGATTTAGAAACATTGTCGGGCATCAAAGCGCACACCATTCGTATTTGGGAAAAACGCTATGGTTTGCTCGAGCCCGAGCGTACGACGACCAACATTCGTTACTACAGCGATGACGAACTGCGAAAGCTGCTGAATGTTTCGATGCTGGTGAAACATGGTTATAAGATTTCGAAAGTCTCGGTTTTTGATTCGGAGCAGATTCAGCAAGAAGTTCTCAAACTGAATGAGAAATCGCTGTCGTCGCAAGGGGTGATCGACCAATTGATTGTTTGCATGGTCAATTTTGATCATCGCAGTTTTGAAGATTTGCTCGAACAGCAAATTGAGAAACTGGGCTTCGAAGAAACCTTTATGACTGCTGTGTTTCCATTATTTGAGAAGATTGGCCTTTACTGGCAGATTGGTTCCATTTTTCCGGCGCAGGAGCATTTCGTATCCAACATCACGCGTCATCTACTTGTCCGCGCCAGCGCTGCTTATGCCAATCATGATGCTTCTGCTTCAGTCTTGTTTTTTCTGAAAGAAGGAGAGTTGCACGAACTAAGCTTGCTGTTTTATCAATTTCTGGCACTTAAAGCCGGATATAAAACCATTTATTTGGGGCAAAACGTACCATTTGAGGATTTGACAAAGTTGGACGGGCTGCAGGAGATCGACCGGGTATTTACTGCTTTTATCAATGGTATTGAGGCTGCTGAGCTTGAGGAGTATATTCAAAAGATGAGTGTGGTTTTCAAACGAAAAAAGGTGTTTGTCACCGGAGCCCAGATCGCGCTGCTTAAGCCCAAATTGCCTTCGAACTTTAAGGTGGTCGCCGATGTTCGCGCGTTCAAAAAGTATTTTGGTTCTTTGGGCGATTAAATCAAAAAAAATGGTTTTCGTGTGGCCACCTTTTGGCCGGATGAGATGGTTTAAGCTTGTTTGCTACGCTATTCTTTTGCTGTTTCTGACGCTCTGTTAAAAGGGAGCCGGAAGCTGAAGGTGGTGCCTTTTCCGACTTCAGATTGAACCTGGATGTTGCCACCCATTAGTTCCACAATTTTTTTTGAGATCGATAAGCCCAATCCGGTGCCGCCGTAGTTTCTGGAAAATGACTCTTCGGCTTGCCGAAACCGATCGAAGATGCTTTCTTGCTTTTCGGGCTTGATACCGATGCCTGTATCAGAAACGAAGAAACTGATCTGTTCGTCGGTTAGTTCCGCTATTCCGAAGCAAATTTCACCAGCGTTGGTGAATTTGACCGCATTGCTCAGCAGGTTCATGAAAATCTGGCTAAAGCGAACCTGATCGGTGCGAATCTGGATGTTGCTGTTCGGCGACACAATTCGGAGTTGAATATGTGATTTCTCGTTTTCGATGAGGCGTTGCTGAAACATGAGGTGCAAATCCTGGAGCAAACGATTAATTTCCACTTCCCTCGGATACATTGTCAATTGTCCTGTTTCCAGTTTCGAGATGTCTAAAATGTCGTTGATGATTTGCATCAGATTCTCGCCACTTTGTTTCAAAATAGATGAAAACTCCTTTTTGCTCTCGCGATCCAGCGTGTCATCGTCAACCAGCAGATTGGTAAAACCGAGGATGGCATTCATCGGTGTACGAATTTCGTGACTCATGTTAGCCAGGAACGAGGTTTTTAAGCGGTCGCTTTCTTCTGCTTTTTCCTTGGCCTGTTGCAAGTCTGCCGTAATTCTTTTCTTTTCGGTGATATCTTCCTTGGCGCCCAGCAAATGGGTGATTTTTCCGTTTTCATCCACAATTGAAGAAATCACAGCGCTTTCCCAGAAAAGTTCGCCGTTCTTTTTACGGTTTTCAAATTCACCTTGCCAGTCTTTTCCCGCTAAAACGGTTTGCCAAAGTTCCTTGTAGAATTCGTTCGAATGCCTGCCGGATTTTAGAATCGAAGGTTTTTTTCCAATCACTTCCTCTGCCGTATATCCTGAAGTCTCGGTAAACTTTGGGTTGACGTAATTGATCGTTCCGTCCGGATCGGTAATGACAATACTCACCGGGCTTTGTTCGGTTGATTTGCTCAACAGCTGCAGCTGGCTTTCTGCTTCTTTTTGACCGGTGATGTCCTGAACAATGGCATGCAGGTATATTTTTCCTTTAAACACAATTTTGCTGGTAAAAACTTTCACATTTCGAGTGGAGCCATCGGCCAGCTTGTGTTGGTATTCGCTTTGCTGATTGGTGCTTCTCTTATTGCTGGTCAGCTGCTGTTCGAGTCCCCCGCCGGTTCGCAGAAATAGATCGGAGACATTCATTTTTTTCATTTGCTTGCGCGAGTAACCATAGAATTTTCGGGCGGCCCGGTTGGCGTTGGCAATGTCGCCGGTGTATAAATCAATCAACAACTTCATCGCCGAATCGTTCTCAAACAAGTTTTTATAGCCTTTTTCGCTTTTTTTCAGGGCTTCGAGCGTTTCTACTGATTCGGTAATGTCCTGGTTGATACCGCGCAACCGAACGAGTTTTCCCATGTTGTATTCCGGGATAATCCGGTTCATGATCCACTTGTATTGGCCGTCGGGCGTGACAATCCGAAAACGAATGTCGATGGAACTTTTTCTTTTGCTGATGAGCTCTTCTCCATGGGCCAGTTGATCAAGGTCATCGGGATGGACAATGCTTCGAAGCAGCCTGTAGCTGGCTTTTTGTTTGTATGGCTCCAGTCCAAAGAGACGGTACAAGTTTTCAGACCAGCTTATTTTTTTCTTTCGCAGGTCGAATTCCCAGTGCCCCATGCCGGCAATTTCCTGTGACTCTTTCAGCGATCGTTCACTGCGCTGAAGCTGTCGCTGCAAGTCCCGTTCGGCGGTTTGGTCTCTGAAAACCAGCACCACCCCTTTGATGTCGCCATTTTCATCGCGAATGGGTGCTCCACTATCGGCCACAGGGATTTCATTCCCTTGCCGGGTGATGAGCAGCGTGTGGTTGGCCAGGCCAACGATGGCACCCTTTGCCAGCACTTTTTCAACCGGGCACGCAACTTCGTTTCTGCTACTTTCGTTGATGATGTGAAATACTGATTTGACTGGCTTGCCTAAAGCTTCCGCTTCGTTCCACCCGGTTAATTGTTCGGCAATGGGGTTCATAAAGTTGATGATTCCCGAGTTGTCGGTGGTAATTACGGCGTCGCCAATGCTGTTCAGCGTTGTCCGGTAGCGTGTTTCGCTTTCTCTGATTTTGGTTTCTGCGCCAATTCTGTTGACCTCATTCCGGAGCAACAAGCCCATCAGTAGTGTTGCTCCGGGAAAAATCAGCAGGACGGGAATCCAGATTTGCGAAATTACAGGCCAGGCCGATTCCCATGGTAATAGCAATTGACTGAGCAGCATGCCGATGTGGGTCATCACTCCCATCAGGAGTAAGTGAATTCGGCTGATATTTTCGGGCTTGTTTTTGTATAAGCGTCGAAAGATGAGTCCAGTCAGGGCCGAAATGACGATGGTTGCTCCACCAGCCCAAATTCCCGCTCCCCCAAGATATAACCGGTAAATCAAGGCCAGCAGGGCTGCAATTGCGGAAACGATGCCACCTCCAAAAAGTCCGGCAAGCGATAGCACAATCGACCGGCCATCGTAGATAATGCCCGGCTCGTATCTGACAGGCATGTTCATTCCAATAATAGTGATGGCACCAAAAAGCAAGCCGGCTATCACTTTAAAGTGATATTTTTCAGCGCCCAGTTTCCTGAACAAAAAGCTGTATAAGACAGTCAGGGCAATGAGCAGGCTTGAATTTAGCAGGAGGTCAGTGATCATGATTTTTGGTCTCCGTCGGTTTTGTCGATTCCGTCAGTTTTTTACTCGTAATTGTGCTATTTGCATTGTTTACGCATCGAAGATAGCATTTTTTTTATTTCAACATAAGGGATATTCTTGGTTCGTGCGTTCAAGACTCATTTGCATCTCATTGCTGTATTTTTTTAAAACAACGACCGAAGTTTGATAAGAAGTGATTTCTAAATCTATGTTAACAGAATAATGGAATTCAATTTTTATCCTTATTTTTTACAGCCTGATGAAAAAAGCGATGGCGATCATATTTGCTGTTTTTTACCTGCTCGTTACAGTCGGCATGGCTGTGCAGGTGCATTATTGCTCAGGCGAAATTGCCTCCGTACAGCTTTTTTCAGAAGCGAATTCCTGTTGTGACGAAGATGGTGCGTGCAGTTCCAACTGTTGTCACTATGCATCAAAGGTGATTCAGTTTGAAGAACAGCAAACACTTCCCGGTAATTTGAGGTTGAACATCGCTGAGACAGCAGCAGATTTAGCTGCTCCGGCGTCGGTTCATCCGCCTGTTTCTTGTACGGTAAAAGAATCTCCTAGCACTGACAATGCTTCTTTGCCCCCGCCAAACGAGCCGGTCTGGTTGCTGCATTGCTCGCTGGTTTACTACGGTTAGCTTTTCAATTGATCGATCACGAACGGGCTGTTATTCCAACGAGCCTGATATTCTTATGGCATCAATTTAAAAACTGACAAAAATGAAAACATCAATTTTATATTTCGTTATACTCGGTCTGTTTCTTACCCTGACCGCTTTTGCCGAAAATGGCGAGAAAAAGAAAAAAGTAGAAACCCTCGAATTTGAAGTCTCCGGCGTGTGTGGCGCGTGCGAAAAGCGCATTGAAAAAGCGGCACTCATCAAAGGTGTGAAAATGGCTGAGTGGGACAAGCATACCCAAAAAATCAAAGTCATCTATTCTACCAAGAAAGTCGACGAAAACGCCATTCATCAGGCCATTGCCAAAGCCGGGCACGACACGAAAAAGGTGAAAGCCACCGATGAAGCATACGCGCAACTTAGCGATTGCTGTAAATACCGCGACGGAGTAGAAATTCACTAATTCAAATGAACATGAATCAGAAGGGATGGCTTGTTTTCCTGCTGCTTGTAGTTCCGTTGTACGGGTGGGCGCAACTCGCCCCAGATGTTGTGAAAGGCAAAGTAGCAGAGCAAACAGAAGATGGAAAGACGGCGCCTCTCGTTGGCGTCAATGTGTATTGGGAAGGCACCACAATTGGTACCAGTTCGGATCATGACGGACAATTCGCCCTGGAGCGGACTGATAAAACCAACCAATTGGTGTTTAGTTATATTGGTTATTCAAACGATACGCTGGAAGTTACGGGTGACCAGATTCCGATGGTGGTGATGGATGCTTCGCGCGAGTTGGGTGAAGTGGAAGTGGTGCACCGGCAGAAATCAACCGAAATCTCCATGCTGGGATCCATCAAGGTAGAGCAGATTGGCGAGAAGGAGCTGTGTAAAGCAGCCTGTTGCAACCTGAGTGAAAGTTTTGAAACCAGCCCAAGTATTGATGTTTCGTTTACCGATGCGGTGACTGGGTCGCGCCAGATTCAGATGTTGGGGCTGGCCGGGCCGTACGTCCAGATGACCCGTGAAAATATTCCGGACATGCGCGGCTTGGCTTCGGTTTACGGCTTGACACTCGTTCCGGGAACCTGGATCGAAAGCATTCAACTAAACAAGGGAACGGGCTCGGTGGTGAATGGCTACGAAAGCATTGCCGGGCAAATCAATATTGAAATGCGGAAGCCCGATGTGGCCGAGCGACTGTATTTGAACTTGTTTGCCAATGCCGAAAGCCGGCTGGAAGCCAACCTGAACCTGGCTCACCGGTTTAAAAATGAAAATTGGTCAACCGCCCTGCTGCTGCATGGAAAAGATAATTCCGAGAAGTTGGATCACAACAACGATGGCTTTATGGATATGCCCACCGGCAGCACGTTTACAGCACTGAACCGCTGGACGTATAATGGCGGACAGGGCATTCACCTGCAGTTTGGCATCAAGGGATCGACCATGACCAGCGAAGGCGGGCAGGTAGACTTTCGGCCTGAAGATGCCCTGACAACCAATGCCTGGGGCATGAACGTCGATGTGCAGCGGCTGGAAGGCTGGGCAAAGATAGGGAAGGTGTTTTATGATCTTCCGTGGAAATCGATGGGCTTACAACTGGCGGGTATCACCCATGAGCAGGACAGCTATTTTGGTTTGAATGCCTACCATGCCAAGCAGCAATCGGCCTATGCCAATTTCATTTACCAGAGTATTATTGGCAACACCAACCACGAGTTTAAAACAGGGGCTTCTCTTCAGTATGATGATTTTCGTGAAAGCCTGAACGACACCCTTTTCAACCGCGAAGAATCGGTTCCGGGTGTTTTCTTTGAGTATAGCTGGTTGCCGTCCGATGCGTTTAGCCTGGTGGCTGGTTTGCGTGCCGATCATCACAATTCGTACGGAGCCTTTGTAACGCCACGCCTGCACATTCGTTATGCGCCGGCGGAGCAAACCGTGCTGCGGTTGTCGGCCGGGCGTGGCCAGCGCACAGCCAGCGTAATCAGCGAGAACAGTGGCGTGCTGGCCAGTTCACGCCAGATTGTGTTTCAGGGAAAAGCCAATGATCATCCGTACGGCTTTGGGCCCGAAGTGGCGTGGAACTACGGCTTGAACCTGACCCAGAAGTTTGAGTTGGGCTACCGGCCCGGAAGCGTCAGCTTCGATTTTTACCAAACAGACTTTTCCAGCCAGGTGGTGCTCGACTTGGATCAAAACCCGCAGCAGGCAATCTTTTTTGAGTCAGATGAAAAATCCTACTCCACCAGTTTTCAGGCACAACTCGATTATGAGTTGATTCAGCGACTGGATGCCCGCCTGGCCTATCGTTGGTACGATGTGAAAACCACCTATCAGCAAGGTTTGTTGGCGAAGCCTTTGTTGGCCAGCCACCGGGCATTCTTGAATCTGGCTTACGAAACCCGTAACGCGTGGAGCTTCGACTACACCATTAACTGGCAGGGCGAAAAGCGAATTCCCAATACGGAATCCAATCCGGAGGAGTTTCGGATGGATAATTATTCACCTGACTTTTTCCTGATGAATGCGCAGGTGAGCAAACGGTTTAGCGAACGGTTTGAAGTGTATGTGGGCGTTGAAAACCTGGCCGACTACAAACAACACAATCCGATTATAGCCAGCGACCAGCCGTTTAGTCCCTACTTTGACAGCTCCCTGATTTGGGGCCCGATCTTGGGACGGAAATCGTACGTTGGCCTTCGGTTCCGGATTCAATAAATAAGCCTTTGTCATTTTTTTCAACAACTGCGCTTTATATACAAACATACTGGAGTCGCAAAAACTATTAAATTTATATGCTTCTTTGAGGGAAACCAGTCAACGGGCTTGAAGTGCGATAAATAAAGCAAGGCGCAGTCATTCTGTATTTGGATGCTCTCGGCCAGCATGCGCCGCATCGCAAAGCGTTTGTTTTATTATCAATACTTCCTTGTCCTTATGCCGGACGGGCACCTCCTTTTCCAGTCGATGAAAAGGAGGAAAAAATCTTGTCAAAGTGACCCTTCTTCCCGCCTCAGGATTTTTTCTTTCCGGCGCACAACCCTGAATACCCTCCAAAACTTGTCCGGCCACTGACGGAAATCCTTCCCGCCTACGCCGGCCCGGGCGACTTTGACGGCCCACGCCGATTTCACCTTAGGGTGAAGTGGGGGACTTAAGGATCGAAACTTTTTCCTTGGGTTCTGTCGTCTGGCTCTTTCATAAAAGTCCAGATCAAGTGAGGATTGATACGCATAGGGTTGTGTATAAAGCGTTTTTTCAGAAAAGACGGATTGCGTAAACACGACAAGCCACTGACATCTTTCACGATGCAAGTGGCTTGTTTTTTAATCACGCGAAGTATCTTTTAAGCGATCAGTTTTTTTGCGCAAACTCAATCTTCCACAAGCCGCGCAGTTCGTTGAGTTGGTAGCCGGTGGCCAGGTCGTTGGGGTAGAGGGTTTGCAGCTTTTGGTAAGTTTCGGGCGCAATGGTTTCTACCGGCCCGTGGCATTGCAAACACGCTGGCAGGCCTGTTCGGATGGGTTTGTAGTAAACGGCTTTCGATTTCACCACCACCACTGTATCCTTCATCGGCTCATCCAGTTGATGGGCCCACGCCCACAGTTGTTTGTCTGCTTCCGTCTTTAAGTTATTCTCCGGATTTCGGTTTTTCTCCGAAACGCGCGATATGGTGCAGTTGTACTGGTTGCTCAGGCTGTCGGTAATTGAGGAAGCTTTCAGCTTGCAAAATTCCACCGCGTAAAGACTGCCGCCTTGTTTCATAGCACTCGAAACATGCGCCAGCAACGAGGCTTGCGCTTGCGCCGAAACCTCGCTGCCAGTTTTCAGAAGTTGTTGGTAGGTTTCAGCATCGAGATCATTTTGAACGTTCTTTTGTCCGCAGGAAAATAATAGAAAGCAGGCCAGGATTGGAATTGATAAAAGCAGTGTTTGTTTCATATTTTGCATTTTAGTTGAATTGTTTTGTTTGTGCGTACGGTCGATGGTGTTCTTTGGATTCAGGATCCGCTGGAATTTTCGACTTCTAAAAATGAGATTTGGCCAACTTCTCACCACCGTATCACTCAGTATTGAATTCACTTTTATCAAAAAAGAAAAATCAATTGATCACTAATTTTTGCCGACAAGTCCTTATCTTTCGCCTCATTCAGCAACCAGATGTTGTGGGAATGGACAAACAAACCAACTAAACCAAGTACCAATGAACGATAAAACACAAGTATCTAAAATTCTGCCGGTCTTGTTCGGCTTTTTTGTGATGGGGTTTTGCGACGTGGTCGGCATCACCTCAGCGCACGTTAAGGAAGATTTGCTTGGCGCTTACAGCCCCGAGTTTCGCGACACCCTGTCGAACATGATTCCGGTGGCCCTTTTCTCCATGTTTTTGCTGTTTTCAATTCCTACCGGAATCCTGATGAATCGGATTGGCCGGAAGAAAACGGTGATTTTAAGCAATGTCATCACCATTGTGGCCATGTTTATTCCGCTGATTGAGTACACTTTTTTTATGTCCTTGGTCGCCTTTGCCTTGTTGGGTGTGGCCAACACCATCTTGCAGGTGTCGCTCAACCCACTGCTCACCAATGTGGTGAAAGGCGAAAAGCTGCTCACCAGCAGCCTGACGGCCGGGCAGTTTGTCAAAGCCATTTCGTCGTTCAGCGCCCCCTTTATCGCCGCGTTTGCCGCTATGCAGTTTGGAAACTGGCAGTACATCTTTCCCATTTATGCGGTGGTTACCTTGTTGTCGACCATCTGGCTCATGGCCACCTCCATTGAAGAAGAGCCAGTAGCGATCAGCACGACTTCGTTTAGCAGCGTATTTGCCATTCTGAAAGACAAAACCATCCTCCTGCTTTTCCTGGGCATCGTGTTCGTGGTTGGCGTTGATGTTGGCGTAAACACCGCCGCCACCAAAATATTGATGGAACGAGCCGGACTGGATTCGATTCAGGCAGGTTACGGGCCGAGCGTTTATTTTGCCCTTCGTACTTTGGGAGCCTTTTTAGGCGCTTTCTTGCTGGCGAAATTTTCGTCGTCCAAATTCTACAAGGTCAATATTGTGATTGCCGTAGTCGCTTTGGTTGTTTTGATTTTTGCGGGTGAGAAGTTCCTGATCTTCGGATTGTACGGTGTTATTGGTTTTACCATTGCCAATGTGTTTCCGATCATCTTCGGCATGGCCATTCAGAAACGCCCCGATAAGGCCAATGAAATTTCGGGGCTGATGATTACCGGTGTATTTGGCGGGGCGGTGCTGCCGTTCTTTATGGGCATCACCTCCGACCTGATTGGTTCGCAGGTGGGCTCGGTGTTGGTTATTTTGGCCGGTGCCCTTTACTTGCTGTATGCGGCTTTTGCGATTAAGGTGGGGTGAAAAACAGGCGCACGGGTTTCCGGTCCTTCTCGCCTGAGCGAAGCGGCGCTGGCCTGTTCTGATAGTTGCCGGAGAGGGGTGACATACCCAGGGGGTTTGTTTGTTTATAGAGAAATGGCGGTTGCCCCAGCGGTATGACCCCATCCGGGGTCAAATATCTTTCTTCCACACACTATTCTACAAACATACGATGCCTCCGGCATCAGGGAAGATCAATGTTCAATCATCAATCGAT
>NZ_LGIA01000052.1 GCF_001270965.1 Sunxiuqinia dokdonensis
AAGTAGGAAACAGCTTGTTCGTAGGGCAAGCTTTGGCTTTTTTCCAACTTGTTTGATGTTTTCGTTCGGGGCGCGTTTTGTCGTCATGATAACTTGTTAATTGTTTCTTGACAAAACTACCTGCTTGCAATAACGCCACAAACAGCCTTAACGCCTAATCTCGGCTTACGTAATTTTGCGTAGCGAAATGAGCAAAAGAGCTACCTAACACTAAAATACCCGTTCTTGATGGCATAGAGTACAAGCGCCACCGTATTTCTCAACTTCGTTTTATCCAATAAATTTTGCCGGTGTTTGTCGACCGTTCGCTTGCTAATTTGAAGCGCTTCTGCAATTTCTATATTGGAAAGGCCATTGCAAATCAAACCCAAAATCTCCATTTCCCGATCGGTGATCATCAAACTGTCTTCTGCTTCGTCCGGCTTATTTAGCTGCCTGACCAGTAGCTGAATAATTTCCTGAGAAAAGTAATTTCTTCCGCCGGCCACCTCTTCAATGGCTTTTCTCACACTGGCAAATTTTGAATTTTTCAGCAAAAATCCATCTGCGCCCGACTCAATCATACTGGTATAATAATTTTCATCCGAATACATGGAGAGCGCAATAATTTTTAGATCCGGATCAACTTCCTTGGCCAGCTTAGCGGCTTCTATTCCGTTCATTATCGGCATTTCAATATCCAACAGAACAAGATCAACCGGGTACTGACGAAGACTTTCAATAAACTGCTGACCATTCTCAGCCTCGTAAATTTCATCGATCAAATCCCATTCTGACAACAAGAATTTCAGGCCTTCACGAAACAAATCATGGTCATCGACCAAAAAGAGCTTGAGCTTTTTCATTCAATCGGAATTTTTAAAGTGATGATAAAACCACTGTCCGGTGAGGTATCAATTTGATATTGCCCTTTCAGCAGTTTAATTCTCGAAAAAATGTTATCCAGCCCCATCCCAGGAATCACTTTGTCTTGCAAACCATTATCCAGATCAAACCCGGAACCGTCATCTTTGTAGGTCAATGAAATAACGTGCTGCTCTTCCATGATATCGATGCGGATGTAGCCGGGGTCAGCATGGGTTACACTGTTGTTGATCAGTTCACAGACAATGCGGTAAACATTGATCTCCAGGTTTCGGTGAAACCGACGGTCACTGATATTCGAATTGATCTCAACCTGAATCTGTGTTCCTTCCAAAAGTGGATCGGCAGTTGCCCTAATTGCCTCAATTAAGCCATAGTTTTCAAGAATATGCGGACTTAAGAGGTTGGATATTTCCTTCAAAGAAGTAATCGCTTCATCGGTTGCCAGGCAAGAGCGTTCAATAATTCGTCTGTTTTTTTGTTCCATGGCACTCGGATCAATTGCGCTCAACGACATTTTGATGGATGATAAAACCGGCCCCAGACCATCGTGTAATTCGCGGGCAAAGGACTGACGGGCTTTGTCTTCCGCTTCAATAACTGCCGCAAGGGTTTTGTTCTCATTATCAAGCCTTAATCGCTCAATATGATCCTGTAGATTGAATATTTTTTTAATGAAAATGACCCCGATGAATATCAATACAGAAATGAGCACTCCGACCCAACTGTTGATTTCTTCTTGTTGAAATAGTTTCGAATCCCAAAAAAGACTTGAAAAGTCGAACAGGCGTCGGACGGCCATCAATACCAAGCCCAATGAAATTAAAATCCACGATACGTTGTACCGTGTCCGACGGATTAAACTGATGGCATAAACCGCCGCTCCCAACTGAAAGAGCATGGAAAGCACCAAGGCAACCTTTAACATAGCTGAAAAATTAAAGTGAACAGGTCAAGATGCAAAATCAAGACAGACAAAAATACCAAACAGCTGGCAAACGTGCCCACAACCTTTCAGTCAAACAATACAACACCGCTTGAATGGCTTGAAAAACAATCCTAATTTAAACGGGATGTTTAACACCTTTTATTATTGGCATCCTAATTACCGGCATCAGAATGAAACAAATACTCCGATACAAAACTGCTTTCAAAATGCTCCTTTCTCCTGACTCCATAGTTGGCCCAGTTTCTTTTAATGTGTTCAACAAATATAAGAAATATCGACCGCTTCCTATTCGCTTCCGAATTCAGTAGAACTGCATTCACTCAGGAATACACAGGCTGCTGTTTTCTGCGTATTTAGGGCGACTCGACTTGGCAGAACTTTCGTTTCCTGTTCCGACTTCTGCTTGCTCCCACTGAATGTCGGGCAGCAATCCATTTTCCCGTTTACTTATGTAATGAGTTTGTCCCTCTACAAAACTTTATTCACATTTTAATAATCTTCGCCCAAGCAATGCAGGTATTCTTATTTATTAAATAGCGGCGAAATAAGATGGAGTCGCAGAAACGACGACCGGGTGGAAGTATATCGAAAATAACTGTTGAACTCGTAAACTGGCACGAACACTCGGACGAACTATGAAACTCTAACTGTAGCATGATTTTATCGTACCCGCCCAAAAAACAGCAAGGCACCTCCATCGCTGAAAGTGCCTTGTTTATTGATGTGGGCCCACCTGGGCTTGAACCAGGGACCACCTGATTATGAGCAAGTGTATTTTGATATCCATTTAAAATCATTTATTTTCTTTTGCCTGATTATCAATTTTTTATCTAATTTAACTTTGTCAATAATTCTTATTTAACTACCTTTATTCGCCTATTTGTTGTACCTATGTTGTACCCAAAAATGAAGTCAAATGATTAGTTTTAAAACAGTTCTGAGAAAGAAAAAATTATCCACAGGCAAATATCCTGTTTATTTAAGAATTACGAAAGATAGAAAGACCATATTTTTTCGTACTCCTTATACTTCTTCTGTGAAAGAATGGGACGAAAAACAGGGCAAGTTCACCAAACATGCGTCTGATTACTTGAGTAAGAACAGACTGCTTTTGAAGTTTATCGATCGGGCGACGAATATTGTCACTAATCTGGAACAAAATAAATCCGACTATACGTTATCTGACGTTGAGCACACCTTGCGGATTGAAACCAATCCGGTCGGTAAGGCCATATATCCCTTTTGGGAGGAAATTATTTCAGAACAAAAACTTGCCGGCAGGACTGGTAATGCCCGAATCCATTCAGATACGCTGATTTCAGTTAAAAAATTCTCCAAAGGCAAAGAATTGATCTTTCATCAGATTACACCGGAATTTTTAGAGAAATACGAATCCTGGCTACGTTCAAGAGGTGGTACTGATGGAGGAATTGGTGTCAAAATGAGATCAATTCGTTCCGTATTCAACAGTGCAATTAAACGAGGCCGAATAAAAGAAGATCTTTATCCATTCAAATTTTATAAAGTATCAAAGCTCAAGGGTAAGGGAATCAAAAAAGCACTAAAACTCGAGGATATTCAAAAAGTGGCACAACTGGATTTAAGCGAGTATCCTACATTAATTGACACAAGAAATTATTTCATATTCAGCTTTTACACCCGGGGAATGAATTTTGCTGACATGGCTACTTTAAAATGGAGTGATATTTCAGATGACCGGATTTATTACACCCGTTCCAAAACAAAGGGGAACTTTCAAATCAAGATATTACCTCCTGTTCAGGAAATTCTCAACTATTATAAAGGAAGGAGAACACCAACGGATTATGTTTTTCCAATACTGCTTGAACAGGGGATGACATTTTCCCACCTTGAGAACCGGAAAAGAAAGGTCCTGAAAAGATATAATAAACGATTAAAGGAAATTGCAGCGTTGTGTGGTATTGATAAGCCGTTATCAAGCTATGTTGCACGCCACAGTTACGCAAACAGCCTAAAACAAAAAGGTATCTCGACCGATATCATCAGCGAATCCATGGGACACCAAAATATTGCGATTACACAGGCTTATTTAAAAGAGCTGGATAACTCCCTGATAGATGAAGCGATGGAAGTATTACTGTAAGCCATTTTTGCTGTTTTCCAGGAATATGACACGCTCATTAAATCTCAAACCTGTAAACACCGCTCTTTTTCATTTTCGGAAGATTTTCAAAAGGAAAAGGAATAAAGAATGAATGGAGAAATTGGAGGTGTTAATGCGGGACTTCAAAAAGTTTTAACCGGAGCCTGCGCAGGTTAAGTCTTTTTGAAATTGGATTTTGAAATGGCAAAATTAACTCCTCCGATTTTGGAATGAATGGCTTTATGCCGGAAGCTTTTGAAAACCCGGAGGGCTTGTCTTTCGAAAATGAAGGTATTTTGTGACAGGGTTGAGTCGGATCTCCTTTAGCAACTTGTGGAATGATGTATCATTCAAATGCTTTTATGATCTTCCAAAAGTTTTTTGAGATCTCTCTTTCATCTGGTATTTCTGTAAATGCCAATAAGGACAACTCTTTTACATATTGGGACTTTAATGTTTTCCAAATTTCATCAAAGTGGTTAAATATTGGGGATTCATTCATTTGTTTAGCATTCCAGCCCCGAGGCTCGTCGAAAGCTCTCTGGTCATGGGCAAAAACGGTTCTGAAGTCGTTCATGAATTGTGACGATTCAAAGTAGCTGCTGCAATCTTTGTTATTCAATAAAAAATACAGATCGTAGAAATGGCGAATCTTTCCGGATAATTCATCCAGGTAATTTTCTGCAAATGAAAAACGGATCAATGAAACCAGCTTTTCAATTAAAGTTTGTTTGATGTCCAGTATGTTCACCTTGAATGGTTCCAAACCATGCTCCCTGATTAAATCTGTCTGGTTGTTTTTATGAAGGTACTCGCCAATCAGGCTTTGGATTTCCAGTCTAGAATAGGGATAAGGATTTGCAAATGAATTAATTTCAACGATTAACGTATTGAGATAAGTTTCCTGCATTTTTCTCTTTTGTGTTTCGGGATATTGATAAACAGATTTTCGAAATCTGGAACCTTTGCTTGTTATTCCGTCAACTGTAGATTCAACAAGGTCTTGTGCAATTTCTTTTTCAACAGTTCTGATTAAGGTTTTTAATTGATTTCCCGAAGAATCGGCTACGTCGATAACGGCAATGTCCACATCTTCTGAAAATCGACTAATCAATTTATATCCTTTTGATAAAGAAGTTCCTCCTTTGAATACAACTGAATCCACGTATCTACTTTCTGAAAGGCGTTTCAACACTAACGAGATCCAGTAGTCCTTTTCAATGAAAACATCCCTGATATTCAGGTTGTCGGCTGTTTCTTTTATAGCGCTTCTAAATAACTCAGGATGTTGGTGCAACATTATTGAATCCTCCATTTTTGTTTATTTGGTATGAGGTCGCTTGATATGTTTACATTAAAATAAGTTGTTGCCTTGAGACTTCTAAATAGCCTATCAGCCAAATCATTATAATTTAACTTTTCCAGCAGTGCTCCGGTTAGTGAACGAGCCTGGGAAGGATAATTAAGTGCCAAGCTGGCAAATGTCCTGATATCTTTTGGCGAAAGTTCTTTTGTCAAAAACGTTAGACGTTGAAATGACTGGTTGACTGTTGCATCCGGAATATTTTTGATATACCGGATACAGTCAAGCAATTGCAACAAGTAAATATTATTGTTTGTAATTGTGTTCCATTGCCTGACAAATTTGATCTTGTATCTTCCTCGTTGAATCTGCTTTTTGTCAAAATTTGTACCTATTTGAATTACATTCGATAACTGTGTCGTAAATCCAAACCGATTAAAAATTCCATAACCGGTTATATACCCAATAGGTTTTTGATTTTCAAATAAAAGGTCTTTGACAATTTCATATTCATCAGGGTTTAAATTTCCAACTATTCCCTTTTGAGGCTTATAAAAGCGACCTTTTGATAGCCGGTCAATTGTCCCTGCTTTAACAAGACGAAAAAGAGCCACTTTCAATGCACTTTCTTCATTTTGCTCAATGTTGAAATCATCGTATCCGAACACATAGCCCTCCGGTAATTTCTCAATCTTATTCCTAACTTTATCGGCTACTTTCATACAACTAGTATTCCTCTTCAGAAATAGCAAAAGTAACGTTTTCGCGGGTAAAAACGTTACTTTTAGCAAAATTATTTTTGGACCCCACCTTTCTTTTCCAGTAAAAAAGTCCAAGGTTGCCTCTATTGAGCGCTTAAGAATTAGGTATTTGGGAGCAAATGACGAAGGACTGGGCAGAGTACCTATTTCCTTGCGATACTCCCAGCTTGCACAAGCAGTAATGGCCAAGTTGACGACCAAGTCAAAATGCTTGTGGTTAGACATATAGAGGATGTTTTGGCGTTGTGCAATAGCGATGGTGACCAAGTTAGTGACCAAGTTAATGCTGTAGTAAATACAACTATTCATAGCAGAGTTTCTGATGTGCTGCACTTATTCTTGACTGCAAAAAAAAGAACTGATTTGTTTGAGAAATTGGGAATAACAAACCATTCCAGTAACAGAAAAAGATACCTGGACCCACTGTTAGGCTACGGCTGGGTAGAGATGCTGTATCCTGACAGAAAAACAAGTCCAAAACAAATGTACCAAACGACAGCATCAGGAAAGAGACTGTTAAAATTATTGATGATCAGCAAGAAAGGCCGCGATTAACTTCACATAACTAACAGCCACACCACCTCCGCCAACAAAAACACAATCACCACCCACACCAAAACCAGGAACCACCTTGGGATCACCGCTTTCTTTCGCAATGCCTGTTCATGATCTTTGAGGATCTGCTCCAACTTGTCGGTATCCAGGTCAACCTTTAATTTGGTGTTCTTTAATTCCTCGAGTTGCCTGGCAATTTCAGGGGCAACCTCTTTAATATTTTCGCTGGTTCGGCGAAGAACTTCGATTTCTTCAGTCAGGACATCCAGCAACTTTTGTTGTGATAAATTTTTTCTCATAACCTGAATCCTCTTTTTTTGTCGGGTATGTTTTGCTGCTTTCTCTGTTGTAGGTTAGTAATTCTTAGATTTTGCCGGATTAACTTCTGCAAGTTGGCGGCGCTCAGTGCGCGGTGAACCGAGCTGGCTTTGATGGATTCTTTTCCTACCTGAAACTTCAGTCCTACCACTTTTCCGTTCGATGCCTGCTTCAGATGAGTTATCACACCTTCCTGCTCCATCAGCCGGGCGTATTCAAAAATATCGCCCGGCTTCAATGGTAAAATCTTGTCATGGGCCTGGACGATGACCCATCGCAGCCTGTTTTCTTTTTCCAACTGTACTTCCCGGGCCGTTGTCAGGTTCATTTCCCGTGCAATCCGTTCGGCAACACGCTGGGCTTTTTTGCCGATGTAGTTGTCCTTTCGGGCCTTCCCTTCCGTGTTGATCCGGTTCACAAAGATGTGGAGATGCTTATGGTTTCTATCTTTATGCACAAACGAAATACTCTGGTTGTCCGTAAGGTTCATCTGGCTTAAAAACTGGGCCGATATCTTTATAAAATCTGACTTCGTAAGCCTGGTCCCATCCTCAATCGTTGGACTCAAGACAAACGAAAACGAATTTCGCTGACACCGGGCATTCAGGTTTTGAAAAACCCGGAATTCTTTGGCGATTTCGGTTCCGGTTTCACCAACAAGCCGGTTGCGGCAGATCTCTTCTGCCTTGATCTTGTTCCTCGCATAATTGACCGCATTGGAAATATGCGATATGCTTTTGGCTTTCCCGATCATTGTTCAAATTTTTGAAGGTGTTGTTTGATCAGGGAAATGACTTCCTGCAGTTCATGCAAAATCATCTCGTTCTTGTAAAAGTGCGGGCTTTTGATCAGGTTCGAGATCAGTTTGAAATTGTGGTGGTACATATGCAGGTTTTTATAAACCTCGAGCTCCTGCGGCGAAAAGCGCAGGGTTACTTTTTGATTGAGGGCGGCACGCCGGGCAAATTCGCTGGTACTCAAACCGGTCTCTTTGGCGGCCAGGGCAATGGCTCTTTTTTCAATGTAGCTCACCCTGAAAGAAATGTATTGTGTTCTCATCTTATTACAAGTTTTTGTCATTAGGAAAAATCGTAGATTTTTCTCCCTTTGCGAGTTTAGGAGCAAAGCAAGATGGTCTTGTGCAACAAAGACACATCTTGAAATAGCTTACCGCAGACCTGTGCGAAACCGCCTGCGATCGGCTACCAAAAGTTCGTTCAGATCCTTTTTTGATGCATAAACTCCGGACAGATCCACACTGCCCTTGACCTTTTCCAAAAGTTTTTGAGTTGCTTTTTTTCCTGAAGGATCATTGTCCAGGTAGAGGCAGGTTTTGGAGTAGCTTTCAGCAGTCGGTACGATCCGGTCCACAAAAGAGAGGGAATTCAGGATCAAAAAATCAGACTTCAGCGGTAAGCCGGGATACAGGGTCAGCAGGCTGAAAAAATCAAACATCCCTTCGGTAACCGAAAGCATGGTTTTCGATCTTGAAAACAAAGAATAATTTTTGGGAGAACTGG
Source organism: Sunxiuqinia dokdonensis (assembly GCF_001270965.1). Lineage (GTDB taxonomy): Bacteria > Bacteroidota > Bacteroidia > Bacteroidales > Prolixibacteraceae > Sunxiuqinia > Sunxiuqinia dokdonensis. The sequence continues at coordinate 8,396 of NZ_LGIA01000052.1, forward strand.
AATTCTTATAATACGGGTTTCGGAGCTCCCAGCCACCGGAGACATTTTGCACGCCGATGGCAAAAAAGGTTGAACTTTTCAACGAATAGTAAACCTGCCGGGCATACCTTGCCGCCCGGGATGGATCAACTTTCCGGCTTTCGAGATAGCTGATCAATTCGGGGTGTTTCAGTGGGAGTACTTTCTCGATTTTGATTTCATCATTCGGTTTCAACACGGCAAAAGAATTTTGCTGTTGAAAAGAGAAAGATGGAATATCCCTGCTCAGAATGGACAAGGCCTGTTGAACGGTGCAATGGTTGTTCATTTCGATGACCAGGTCAATGACATTTCCGCCCCGCCCCAGGCCATGGTCATACCACCGGTTCAGTGGCTTGGACACTTTAAACGATGGGTGGGTTTCGTTTCGAAGCGGGCTCAAATACCAGGCTTCCTGGTGGTTTTCACGCCGGGGAGAAAACCCGGACTTTTTCAAAAAACCGGTGATCAGAATATCACGTGCCTGCTTGCATTGTAGTTTTTCGTTTTTCATCAGTAAATAATTTGTTTTTTAATGGTCTGATGGAACTCACATGTTGCTCCGCACACAAACACGAATGAAAATAATTTTCAGCTACGTTTGAGGTGCATCACACCA
>NZ_LGIA01000053.1 GCF_001270965.1 Sunxiuqinia dokdonensis
GATTTTGGAATTGAGCAGAGAGAAGCAAGCCCTTTACGAACGTATGCTCGAACTGGAAAAAGAAAAGAATGCCATCCTTGAAAAGCTGTTGAAAGCGAGGAAGTAGTCTTTTTCAAGGCGACTGCGGCAATCCATTCTTATCAGAGAATACTTCAAATATCAAAAAGTGGCGCAAGGGAAAACCGCACGTTTGCAAAAATACCCCAGGAAAAAACCCCTATGTCATATCCATCTACTTCTGATTGGCGAGGGAAAATGATTAAATGATGGACTTACAAGTCATTCAAAGCAAAATTCACGAAATCAGGGGCCAGCAGGTCATGTTGGACTTCGATCTGGCTCAACTATACGAAGTTGAGACCAAGGTGCTTAATCAGGCAGTTAAGCGAAATTCAAAGAGGTTTCCCGCTGATTTTATGTTCAAACTTACAGAGGCAGAATGGGGAATCTTGAAGTCACAATTTGTGACTTCAAGTTGGGGAGGTTCTAGAAAACCTCCTTCCGCATTCACTGAACAAGGTTTGGCCATGTTAAGTGGCATCCTCAATTCTGATAAAGCTATTGAGGTGAACATTAGTATTATGCGAGCCTTTGTCGCTATCCGGAAGTATATGATCCAAGCTGCTCCATCATCTCTTTCCGGGGAATTGGAAGAAATTAAGGAGCGCATCAAAGCCCTGGAAGAGATCGACGAAGAAAATGAAAAGAAGTTTGATGACATCTATATCGCGTTGACCCAACTGGCAATGAAGCAACAACTTGCTGTCAAATCACGCAACCCCATCGGGTTTATCAAACCAAAAGAATAAATAAAAAGTCGGAGTAACCGGAATTTGTCATTTTTGGGCTTTTTTAGCTCGTGATTTGTCATCACTAAAAAAAAGTAAACCCTGCTGGTACGGTTTTGCAAGCCATGGTACGCAATGCCCCAGACAAACGAGTTAAATATTTGCCTTACTACAGCTCAATTTGGTGGACTCGGCTTCCAGACCCACCGAAAACACAATTTATCAACATTTTTCACTTCCGCTGATTTTTTATTCAGAATTATTGTAACTTTCTGGCACCAAATAATTAACTGATAATGAAAACGACACCTGAATGCCCTCCAAAAACATACATTCAACATCTCCATATCTCATTAGTTTATGCACTCGCACATATCGACGGCACATCCTTTTATTGCAATCAGGAACTAACTTGATGAATGTACCAGGTACATATATACAGAAATGTTAGCGGTAATTAAAAGATTAGACACTTATGGACAAAATATCTTTAAGACAAATAGAAAATGCTTTTTTGCCTGCGAAAGAAATTTTGAATGCCGAAAATTTTGCAGGCAGAAAAGCTCATGTTATTGATTCATTTTCTGCTCTTATTTCAGAAGGAGCAAATATTGCAGTTGTCGGTAATAGAGGCATCGGAAAATCTTCCTTAGCGAGGCAAATAATCAATATAAGCCAAGGAAATAACGAATTACTTAAAAAGCTCGAAATCCAAAACGATGAGAAGCTCGACTTTTTAGCCATTTATATTGCTTGTGGAAATGCTGTGAATGATATTCAGGACTTGCTAGTTCGACTGTTAACAACAAGGGATTGTTTGCTTGAATGGATTTATGAAATTCCTACTGCAAAAAAGGAAATAGATAAAATTAATGCTGGAATCGACTTGAGACTTATAAAAGCTGGTGGCGAAGGAATTTCTGAAACTTCCCAAAAATCCGCTGTCAGCGAACATCAAGTTGATGTAATCTTTCAGAATGTGATTACCGACCTTTTGAAGCTAAAGATTGCCAAAGATGGAATTCTAATTGTCGTGGATGAGTTTGACCAAATTGAAAATCCGAAAGGTTTTGCAAGACTTTTAAAATCTCTCGCGACAAATGCTCCTGGATTAAAATTCTGCATAATTGGAGTTGCGAATGATATTCAGACACTTATTAAAGAACATGAAAGTTCCGATAGGTTATTTGCAGGAAGTGTTATCAATTTACCCTCCATGTCGCCAGAAGAATTAACGGAAATTATCAAAAATGCAGAAAGATCAGTGGGCAGTTATATAACGTTTACCGATAATGCGATCAATAAAATGGTTTCACTTGCAAATGGTCACCCATATATTATTCATCTCATTGGTAAACAGGCCTATCGATCTGCTTATTTAGAGGGGATATACGAATTGGATGATAGTTACATCGAACAAACTTTAAAGAATATTGCAGAAAAAGAAGCAGATCCGGTACTCGAAGGAAGATACAAAAAAACAGTAGCATCATCTTATCAACGTGAAGCGACTTTAAAATCGTTAGCAAGTTGCGTTCAAGTGGACGGTGAAGTTCATACAGGTGATGCTTATAAAATTGCTATAGACAAGCAAGTTGATAATCCAAGTCAATATGTTGGTCAAATGGTTACAGAAGATTATGGCGCTGAAATCATAAAAGTCAGAGATCGATATTATCGTTTCAAGGACTCATTGTTTTTGACATATGTAAAAGCTAGACCTTGGATTTTTAGTAATCAATAACTACTTCCAATAAATGGGACTTTAAGCGGCACGCAGTGCCCAGTATGAGCCACCGGATTGTTCCTTGCAGAACTTAGTGAGCGAAACTAGGGAGGAGGGAGTGACAGGCAACTCATAATTTGTACATTTACGTGTGTTAATTATTGGGTGGGCTGTCAGGCTCTACTCTATGCGGTTATTACAAAAAGACAAAAATGGCAAAAGGACTTTTAGGTGGAATGACTGATTATAACCATCAATCATTTTCTGACATTTTAAAGGACTTGGTTGAAGAAAGAGAACGAGCTATTTCGTTCAGAGACTCAATCCAACAAAATATTGACGTACTGACATTAAATGAATATTGGAAAAAGAATGTGCCAAATAATTTCAAAAGTATTGTGGCATATTCACTTCGACATTATAATACAGTAATCGCTGAACTAGAAGACATTCCTAAAGATTTGGACATTGAGGTTTTGGAACACCACGTAAATCGATTAAAAAGAATTTCAACTGTTGCTCAAGAAATCAATGTAAAAATTGGAAAACTTTGGCACAATGAATACGATTATAAAGATTATGGGAATGAAAATTTTGATTTAGTCGAAAATATTTATGGTGACACAAGAGATATGGCCGTTAACCTACTTGACATTGAGAATATTGCAGAAAGGCTTAAAGATTTTATAGGAAAGAAAAAACAAATAATGAAAAGAAATAATCCTTGGCTCTCGGGGTCATTTTATTTAGTGGCTGCAATCATTATAATAAGTGGACTCGGAGTTCTATCTAAAACCGTAGTCTGGTATCTTTTCCCAATAATTTTAATTGGGGGGATATTAATAATTGGTCTTGTTGGGATTTTGCAACTTAGAAACGATGATAGAATTAGCGACAGGTCATTCGTTTCTTTAATTAAAGAGACATTTAAAAGATTGCCGCTTCTAAATCAAATTAAAAAGAATGGAAAATAACTACCGCCAATAAATAGGAATATGAGTGGCGTGCAACGCCCAGCGATTACCCCGGCTCATCGGGATATGCACTAAAGCAGGCGGTTTGCGGCTGGACCCGGCTCATCGGGATATGTACCAAAGCAGGCGGTTTGAGGCCGGACCGGATGGGGCATCTGAACTCTTAACCCGCTCCGCCGGCTGAACATTCAAATAGAAATAAAACGAGATGAAACGACAAACAAAAAAGCATAATAACTTCGGGATATTAACTGGTTATGCGTCATTCTAGGGTGACCGTGCTAACATCAAATTGACAGAATAAAATTAACCAATGAAGGAAACGACAGATACCTTAGACACACTTTCGACTGCATCAGGACAGGCCGATAATTTTATTTTGTATGTTATCCTTTCACTTATCGTACTTGCAATTTTGATTTGGTTCATAATTCGTGAGAAGCAGAAGAAGGGGAAGAATAAAATTCAGCTACCAATAACAGGAACGAAAAAAGCTGAAGTTCCGATAAAACCAACGACAGCGACACCAATACCACAGACTAAAAAGCAGAGAACAGAAATTAGGAAAGAAGTTGTAGGAGAAATTAAGCAAGAGATTAAGCCAAAACTCGTAGTTCCACCACCACCCCAAGTTGAACCAATTCCCGAACCGTCAAAACCAAAATTTATCGGATACAATCCGATAAATCTTTTTGAACAAACAGAGCCGCTTAAATTCCCTTATGTGATAATGCCTAAACCGAATTGCATTATTAAATTTCCGCAAAGAGGGAGACGTGGACGAAAGGGGTACAAAGAAGAAGATTTTAAAATCTACTTGACAAAGCATTTCAAAACTTCATTTCAACTTTTTGACGACAGATATATTCTCTGCTTTCTCGTCAATAAAAGTAAAGTCAGGTTCATAAG
>NZ_LGIA01000054.1 GCF_001270965.1 Sunxiuqinia dokdonensis
GTTGTCGTATGTCAATACTTTTTGTGAAACTCATCTCAACCAAAATAACCTTAAAATCCGCTAATCCTTTGGGCTTGCCACACCGTAGTTTGTCCCGAACACTCAGGACGCATCTACCGGTCCCTCCCTTTTCGGGCGCTTGGGAGCGAATTCCTCCAATGCCCTTCGCCGCTCTTCTTCGGCCATTTGCACCACGCCCTGCCTGAAAATATTTTTCCGTATCTGGTTGCGTTCATTCAACATCACAAACAAACCTCCGTTCTTCGCGCCGCCAGCCGCTTTCTTTTCTCCCGGCTCGGCTCCAGCCAGCGCCGAATTCTCCGCCAAACGCGGGAACATAATGGCCGAAGCCGGACAGGTTCTTCCGCAGGCCGGGCAATTATTTTTGCAAGCCAATGGATTCACGACGGTCAAACTTCTTTTATCGAACGAGTAAACCCCAAACATACAAAAGCGGGCACATTGTCCGCAAAGGGTACAGCGCGATTCGTCAATCACCGGAAACCAGGCCGGAACATCCAGCTCGCTGGTTTGAACCTGGTATCGAGCCTCGCCGGACGCTAACTGATAAGTGTCCGTCAGTTTTTCAAGAATCTGTTCCGTTGAAAGCTCCTTGAAATTCAAAAACTCAAATCCATCAAGCTCAATTCCGGCTTGCCGAAGCATGTTTTCCACAGCCCTCGAATAGCAAGCCACCACCAACTTTCGATCATACTTTTCTCCAATCGACTGCAACACATCCTTTTCATGGACCGAAAGGGCACACAAATCGCGCAGCTCGTACACATCGGCATCCAACTGCTGAAACGCGTTGGCCAGTTGGTCGGTCTTTTCATTGGAAATGACACCAGCTCCACAGCGACAAAAAAGAATACAGGTATTTTGACTCATCCAAGTTTTTCAATTGAATGAGCTAAATAAATTAAAATCTGCTCAATTGGGAAATTCATGCTGTACTTCTACGACAGCATTAACAAGTTTTTACAAATTGGGGGGCTCCCTTAACGTCCGGCAACTGACTCAGTCGACATGAAGCAGCAGCGCTGCGGTATATTTATAGGCACCTGGGTATCGATGAATTCAAAGGTACAGCGCACCGAAACTACTAATCATCAAAAAAAATCAAAGAATGCTACCGGCATGATGCAAATTACAGTTTTGTGTTCTCCCTAACCTAATCATTCTCCTACAACCAGCGCCAACCGGTATTTTTTGATGCGAAACGCTAAAAGCCGTAGCGAAACACATCCGACCACAGCAAAATGAATCTAACGGGTGCGAAACGCGGTCCAAGCTCGTCGGATCCATTTCGCTATGGTTTTTGGCACTTTCCCCTGGGATGATTGCATTCCGCTACGGATTCTTGCGTTTTTCCATGAGATGATCCTATTCTGCAGCGGTCGTATTTCTCTCCGCAAAGTTTTCCCTGGCTTCGCAACAGTGCGGTTTATACAGTCAGCCAAATATCAAGGACTTCAAAGCTTACTTCTATTCAAAGCCAAAGGAAATAGTATATTTGCAAAACGGGCAGTTGCAAAACAAAAATGCCCGAATGGCTATTCACAAAAAACAGAATCAAATCAACCAATGAAGAAAATTGGCTCCCTCATCCGAACGATACTTTTCCGTTCGCTTTCCCTCGAAAACTACCTGATGGTATTGAGCAAAGCATATTTTTTCGCTTTCAACACGGGTATTCTAAAACTCAGCAAATCGTTTGAATATCCGTACTTCATCAAACATTTGATCAAACCCGGTGATGTGGTACTCGATATTGGCGCCAACCTGGGCTACCTTACGGTGCTTTTTTCGAAATTGGTGGGCGAAACCGGGAAGGTGCATGCCGTTGAACCGGTTGGCCCGGTGCGCAATGTGCTCCGTCAAAACACCAAACGGCTGAAGAATATTCAGATCTACCCGTTCGCGCTGGGTGCTGAAAACACAACCATCCAACTTGGAAATAACACCCGGATTAAAAAAGGCTACATGGGATCGGGTTCGCATTTTGTTTTAGAAAACAATGCTGCCCTTGGCCTTGGAATCGATATTGTATCGGAAGCTGAAATGCGGCGGGGAAGCCAATTGTTCCGCGGTCTGGATCAACTCCACTTCGTAAAATGCGATATTGAAGGTTTTGAAACCGTTGTTCTGCCGGAAATGAAATCGCTGATCAACCGGTTTAAGCCAATTTTATTGGTGGAAACGGCCGGCGCCAAAAGAAAACAGATGCTCGATTTTTTTAGCAGAAACGGTTTCGAAGCTTTTGTTCTTGACGACGGCAAACTGCTGTCGACCAATGAAAAAGAATCGCGCGATATTGTGTTCATTCACAGCGACAAACTCAACAATACAATTAACAAATACATTCACAGATAATTAGCACTTTGCGTCACGCTTCCGCTCATTTTGTAATGGACAACGCACAGCCGGTTCAGACAGATATTTTCAACCAAAAGGCCGGGTAAACGTTTAAGGAGAATAATTTAAAACTGAAAACATGTACACAGGATTTCTACATTTACACAATACCTTGCGCTGGTTGGTTTTAGTGGTGGCCCTCATTACCCTTGCAAAATATTTCATGGCTTGGTTTAGTCACAACCGATGGAAAAAGTCAGACAATCTGCTGGGTGTTATTTTTACAGCAGTGATGGATGTGCAGTTGGTTGTTGGCCTGGCGCTCTACTTTTTTATCAGTCCAATCACCAAAGCAGCCTTTCAGAATATAGGTGCAGCAATGAAAAACGCAGAATTGCGCTTTTACTTGGTGGAGCATTTCCTTTTGATGCTTATTGCCGTGGTGTTGGTTCATATTGGTCGCAGCAAATCGAAAAAGGCCACGGTACCACGAAAAAAGTTTGGAGTCGCACTGGTGTACTTCTCCATTGCCTACATCCTTTTATTGGTTGGTATTCCGTGGGGAAGGGTTATCATGTAGGTTTCCTCCCAACAGAAAAAA
>NZ_LGIA01000055.1 GCF_001270965.1 Sunxiuqinia dokdonensis
TTTTCATCAACGGCACCAGCGTAGGAACCCATTGGGGTGGCTATGATCCATTCTCCTTCGACATTACCGACTATCTGAAAACCTCCGGAGAACAGGAAATCATCGTTCGCGTGTTCGACCCAACCGATGCCGGAGGTTTCCCCCGAGGGAAGCAAACCTTGTATCCCGGCGGAATCATGTACACCTCCGTAACCGGAATTTGGCAAACCGTTTGGCTGGAACCGGTGCCCGAAACAGCGATCGAAACCATTCTGATGGTTCCGGATATCGACCAGCAACAGTTGACACTAACCGTAAAAACTTCGGTTGACAGTCCCAACTTGACCTTTCAGGCGAAAGTAAAAGATGAAGGCAGTGTGATTCAAACAACCGGGGGAAATACCAATCAGGAAGTTCAAATTCCCATTCCCAACCAAAAATTGTGGTCGCCCGACTCCCCTTTTCTATATGATTTGGAAATTATTTTGCACGACGACGGCGAAGCCATCGATTCTGTTAAAAGTTACTTTGGCATGCGAAAGATTTCGGTGCAAGACGATGACGGCTACAAAAAACTGTACCTAAACAACGAATTTCTGTTTCACCATGGACCACTGGATCAAGGCTTTTGGCCCGATGGAATTTATACTGCCCCAACCGATGAAGCGTTGAAGTATGATATTGAAATGACCAAAGCCTTCGGGTTCAACATGATTCGAAAGCACATTAAAGTGGAACCTTACCGCTGGTACTACTGGGCCGACAAATTGGGCGTACTCGTATGGCAAGACATGCCTTCGGCCAATTCCTACACCAATACGCATCCTCCGGTTGACCAGGTAGCCTACGAAAGAGAACTCACCCGCATGGTCGAATCACTGCTAAACAGCCCAAGTATTGTGATGTGGGTCATTTTTAACGAATCGCAGGGACAGCACCGTACCCCCGAATTGGTAGAGAAAGTCATGGGCATGGATCCCTCGCGGGTGGTTAACCAAGCCAGTGGCGGCTCGTTTTTCGACGTGGGCCATGTGCTGGATATCCATAGCTATCCGCCTCCAGCGGTACCCGTTAGTTCAACACAAGCACTGGCCTGTGGCGAATTTGGCGGAGTGGGCTATAAAATTCCCGGCCACCTGTGGAATGATGGTTTTGGCTACGTGATGGCCAACAACGAAGAGGAATTTTTTGACTACTATGAAGACTACATGGAGCAGGTCACCATTTTCAAAACCAACAACGGCCTTTCGGCGTCGGTATACACCGAGATTACGGATGTTGAAATTGAGGTGAACGGGCTACTCACCTATGACCGTTTGGAAAAAGTAGACCGACAACGAATCCATACCGCCAATACTCAAGTCATTGAGCGAGATATTTTTCTTTCCGAGGTTGTCCCTTCTTCGCAGCACGAAGGGCATATCTGGCAATACACAAACACCCAACCTCCCGGAAGCTGGACCGAAGAATCATTTGATGATTCGGGCTGGAATTCCGGCAAAGCAGGCTTTGGGACCGAAGGCACACCAGGTGCTGTGGTACGCACGCATTGGAACTCACCCGACATCTGGATTCGCCGTAAGATGCCGGTTGGCGATCTGTCTGGCATTGACCGAGACAAGCTGGTTTTAACCATTCACCATGACGAAGATTGCCAGGTGTACATCAATGGCGTGCTGGCCGCCAGTCTCTCAGGATGGACCACCAGCTACGTCCACCTCCCCATCAGCACGGCTGCAAAAAATGCGATCCGCTCAAACAGTATGAATACCATCGCCATCCATTGCAGCCAAACCGCCGGCGGACAATATGTCGATGCCGGAATTTCGCTGCTCAGCCCGGACGAGCCGGCCCCGGAAATTCCAACAGGAAGTTCCGGCATGATGGAAGACCTGGAAGATGCCAACTGGCTCTACCCATCTCCGGCCGATGATATCGTTCGTTTTGCACAGGCTTTTCCTCAAGCAGTTGAAGCCGCTGTCATTAACTCCTATGGACAAACGGTAAAAAAACGAAGTGGTACACTTGATCAGGTTAACGTGGCCAACCTGAAGCCTGGCCTGTATTTTATTCGTGTCAAAGACCAGTCAGTCACCCATTCCTATAAATTCATCAAGAATTAAGACTTCCAGTAGTTGTAGATCAGCATAAAAGGAGATTGATACAGCCAATCTCCTTTTCTTTTTATTCAAATCAGCACATCACCAACATTTTTAGAAACTGACGATTCCATTAAAAGCCCGGCCGCTTTACAAATAGCTACCCGATTGGAAACAAAACGGCCCCTTTTTTTCATGGCTTCTGGCCTGACTTTCATTCGATATCACTTACTTTGTGTTGGATAAAACTTCAACCAAAGCAAAATTCAGATGAAAAAAATCAACGATCTACTCCTGCTCATCCTAACGGTTTCACTGTTGGCCTGTCAATCAAAAACTGAACATCCAAGGGAAGTGACTCAATTCACCAAAGATTGGCAATTTACCCTTGGCGATGATCCTGCTTTTAAAGCGCCAGGCTTCGATGATCAAGACTGGCGAACGCTAAATGTTCCGCACGACTGGAGCATCGAAGGCCAGTTCAGTCCCGACCATCCGGCCACACCCGGTGGTGGTGCCCTGCCCGGCGGAATTGGCTGGTACCGAAAAAACTTCACGCTGGATCAGGCTGATGCCGACAAACAATTCTTCATTGATTTTGACGGGGTGTATATGAACAGCGAGGTGTACCTGAACGGAGAATTGCTAGGCAAACGGCCAAACGGCTACATTTCGTTTCGGTATGATTTAACACCTCACCTGACGTTTGAAGGGGAAAACGTACTGGCAGTGCGGGTCGATAATTCAGAGCAGCCCAACTCGCGCTGGTACTCCGGCTCCGGAATTTACCGCAACGTGTGGCTGGTGAAAACCAATCCGGTACATATAGCAAAATGGGGGACCTACGTTACCACGCCCGACGTCAGTGATGAAAAAGCAAGCGTAAAAATTGAAACCACCATCGAAAACAAAACGGCCACCGAAAAGGAAATCCTGCTCACCACCCAGCTATTGGATGCAAACGAAAAAGAAGTGCGTTCGGAAAAGCAAGCGCTAACCATCCCGGGAGGCGGCCAGCATCAAATAACACAAGTGCTGTCTGTGAATCATCCGGACTTGTGGTCCATCGACAATCCGGTCCGATACAAAGCCATCAGCGAACTGAGCGAAAACGGGCAAATCATCGATCAATATGAAACAAATTTCGGCATTCGATCTTTTGAATTTGATGCCGAAAAAGGTTTTTTCCTGAATGGCGAACCTACCAAAATTTTGGGCGTATGTAACCACCACGATTTGGGTGCTATGGGTGCTGCCATCAACACGCGGGCACTGGAGCGTCAGCTGGAGATTCTGAAGGCAATGGGCTGCAACGCCATTCGCACCGCGCACAATCCACCGGCACCCGAGTTGCTTGAGCTGTGCGACCAAATGGGTTTCATTGTTCAAAATGAAACCTTCGACATGTGGCGCAAAAAGAAATCGCCCTACGATTATTCCCGCTATTTTCCGGAGTGGCATGAGAAAGATTTAACCGACCACATCAAACGCGACCGGAACCACCCATCGGTGTTTATGTGGAGTATCGGCAATGAAGTATTGGAACAATGGACCCACGCCGATGCTGACACCCTGGATGCCAAAGCAGCCAACCTCTTGCTGAATTTTAAACGCGACGACAGCGCTTTGGCACACGAGGGCGAAGCACTTAGCGTCAACTCGCTGCTCACCCAAAAGTTGGCCAACATAGTTCGACAGCTCGACCCAACGCGTCCCATCACCACCGGTAACAACGAGCCCAACCCCAACAACCATATCTACAAAGCCAAGGCGCTGGACATGATCGGATTTAACTACCACCACGAATGGTTTGAAGGTGTTCCTGACAATTTTCCGGGCATGCCGTTTATTGTCACCGAAAGCACTTCGGGACTGATGACCCGCGGCTACTACCGCATGCCCAGCGACAGCATGTTTGTTTGGCCAGAGCGCTGGGACAAGCCTTTCCACGATCCGTCACACGCCTGCTCTTCCTACGACAATTGCCATGTTCCCTGGGGATCGACGCACGAAAAAAGCTGGAGCATGGTGAAAAAGTTCGACCACGTTTCTGGCTTGTTTGTGTGGACCGGCTTCGACTACCTGGGCGAACCGACCCCCTACTGGTGGCCTTCCCGCAGTTCGTACTTCGGCATTGTCGATCTGGCCGGATTCCCCAAAGATGTGTACTATATGTATCAAAGCGAGTGGGCCAAAGACCAGGATGTGCTGCATGTTTTCCCGCACTGGAACTGGGAAGAAGGACAGGACGTGGACATTTGGGCTTACACCAATGCCGAAGAAGTGGAGCTTTTTCTGAACGGGAAATCGCTGGGCGCCAAAACAAAAGCGGCCGACGACTTGCACCTGATGTGGCGGGTACCTTTTGAGCCGGGAACAATCCAGGCAGTGTCGCGCACCAATGGGCAGGTTGTTTTGGAAAAAGAGATTAAAACCGCCGGGCATGCTGCGCAAATCCGGCTGACAGCTGACCGGTCGGAAATTAAAGCCGATGGCTATGACTTATCGTTTGTTACCGTAGAAGTGTTGGATGAAGCCGGCAACCTGGTTCCCGATGCGACAAACCAGATTCAGTTTGAAGTACTTGGCAACGCTTCACTGGTTGGTGTCGACAATGGTGATCCAACCAGTCACGAACCCTTTAAAGGATCTGGCATCAAAGCGTTCTACGGAAAATGTCTGGCCATCATTCAAGCGAAAGAGAGCACCGGACTGGCGACACTGAAAGCCACATCCGAAGGCTTAAAAGAAGCTTCAGTTCAAATTCAGTTGATCAGATAAGCAGGAAGTTGAAATAGTGAAGGTTTCACTTCGAGTGAAGCCCTCACTCGCGAGCGTTAGGCCGGGTGGCAAAGCCGATGTTGCTTTACTCAGCGGGTGACTCGAAGTCACCCGCTGAGTGCCCAAATAGGTTTTGGGCTAAAGCCCGGTTGCTGTAGGCTGTCTCGTCTCCCCCGGATGAATCCGGGGGTTAATGATGCCGTCGCTGACGTCTCATCGGATGATCCGGAGCGTGGTGGTGTCGTTGGCTTCTCATCGAATGAATCCGGGGGTTAGTGATGGTGCTCATCATCTTTCTTCCGCTTACTGTTGGGGCTGCACCAGTCAGTAACCCGGTCCTTCAGGGCCGGGCCATTGCAACAAAGCAAGCTGGGCTTTAGCCCAAACCATCAGCCCTGTTAACAAATCCTCAGCGCTGTTCGTTTTCAGATCAATCTGTTATGAAATAGCCAGCCCTGTCGGCTTGCGAGGCGGCCTGTTCGAAAAAAAATTGCCCTGTTAGCGCTGGAACTGGCCCTGTTGGTTTGCGATGCGCCCTGTTCGAAAAAATTCGTCCCTGTTTGATTATGGGTTCGCCCCGTTTGGTTTTGTCGCTTCCCTGTTAAAAAACCGGTCGCCCTGTTCAACAGGGCGGAGCCAAACTTTAACAGGGCGGCAAAAATAGTAACAGGGAATGCCGGTGCTGTAACAGGGCACCTAACAAGTTAACAGGGCTGGTTGAGACTTAACAGGATCGGTAAAACCGTAACAAAACGATTTAGGCAGGAAATCGGAACGCATCAGTTGCTATTGGGTTTTGAATAAAAAAACGATGACAGTTCGTGGTGAACCGGCATCGTTTTGGTGTTTTAACAGAGATCGTGAGTTTATGGCTTCAAAACATTCTCTTGGAGTTCATGTTTCTGAAGCCAAGCCGGGTAGGCATCCAGCACCTTTTGAGGGCTGTAAATGTACCAGGCGTAGCCCACGCGTCGCTCGCGGCTTACTTCGGCCATGGAATACAAGAGTTCGCTGTTTCGATCAGAAAACAAAGGCTTGCCAGTTTCCAGCTCGTAATAGCGGGTCCAGATGGGTGGCGCCTCGGGATCGTGAACCACGCGGCGGTCTTTGGTGATGGTCTTGTACTGGGTTTCAAGAGGCTCTGCCTCAAAGGTCTCCACGCGGGTATTGTAAATCCGAGAATCGGCAAACCACTTTACAGCACTTTGAATGGCCCGGATGATGCGCTGATCCGGTTCGTCCATGTCCATCAGAAACTGCACAATCGAAGCGCTTTCGCCGTTGCAGATGGATGGTGGCTCATACGCCCTGGCCCATGCCGGCTGAAGCGTTTCAGCATCGTGCTGCTGGCACCAAGCCGTCAACCGCCCCTGATCCACAATCTGACAATTCAGAATACAATCCAGTCCCCGTTCATAGGCTGTTTCGATCCGAAATCGAAGGTCATCATCTAAAAACGAAAACGAAGAATCGTTCTCAACAATCATCCTCAGTGTTTTCATGATGCCGATATACGCCCCGTCATTAAAGGTGATGTGGCGGCTGTAATTCTCTTTCAGCGGATAATATTGTGGCCAGCCGCCATTCTCGTATTGCGCGTCAAGGATAAACTCCAGCCCTTTTAAACACCCTTCCCTGTATTTTTCAAGCTGAGTTTTTGTGTACACCTTGGCGAGGTATTGAACCTGCGTATAAGTCGTCGCGTTGTCGAAGGTCGTTTCAAATTCATCCTTTGTCGCACGCAAACGCTCAATTTGTTCCAGAGTTAAGATCGCACGCATATCGTAATTTTTGGCCCAGCCGCCATTGCTGCGTTGAAAAAGCAGCATATTATCAGCTATTTTGGTTATTTCCGACTCATCGTAGCGCTGCTGATCCGGCAGCGGGTTGATCATATTTCCTTCATCACGGATTCCGTACCAGTGGCTGGAACTGCTCGAAAACTCCGACATGGTCACTGAAACCCCATCCGTGGAATCCTCATCGGC
>NZ_LGIA01000056.1 GCF_001270965.1 Sunxiuqinia dokdonensis
AAAAAGTAACGGACAGGTCGAACCGGCTGTTGCGGGAAGTCACGCTCAAAGGCCTGATTACAGCCCGGGATTTTGATGACCCATCGCCTGCGATTTTCATTATGAAACCATCTGAAGATTAACCAATGCTGATGATTATTGTCAGAATAAAACTATAGGAGGTTTTGATGATGAGATACAAAGATGATCCAAGACAAATTGCAGTACGTTATCCAAGTTACTGCGAAGAGTGCCAGGTGCGTTTACCTCGTGGAGCTGTAGCTTATTACTGGCCACGAACCCGCATGCTACTATGTTCTGATTGCGGAGAACCGGAATTTCGAAGATTTCTCTCAGCTGCGGCAGATGAAGATGCCTATGCCGGCAAAGGAAATCCTTTTTAGACTGAACCACAGGGGCGGAGTGCCCCTTTTTTATTCGTTCCCATTGCTATTCAGGAGAATTTGTTTTTAGGTTGCCTATTTTAAAACAGCCACCTAAAATCCATTAAAAATCGGTAACCCTTACGAATGATTCATTCATCATTTCGAAAAAGCTACGGCCATGCTCATCGAAAGTCGGGAAAGAGATGCTATCCCTCTGAAATAGAATTACCTAATAAACTTAAAATGAAGTCTTAAAGATACTTATTTGATCGTTTTCTGAAAAGTGCCTGTCATATTTATCTCCAGAATATTCACCATTTGAGGTTCGAGTGCCACACTGGTTTCGCCTTGCCCCTGTCCTACTTTCTGGAGGTACAGGTGCAGCATGTTGTTGCGTCGAAGCAATTCAGTATCGTACGAAGGTTCCCAGCGGTCAACCGGATATGGACTGATAATTTGTGAGCTCCAATTAAATGATTCGGCGATCGTTGTTGAAGCCACCACCACGTGGTTGTCCAGTTCCTCGTCACGATAAATCAATGCCAACTGCTGGTCTTTTCCATGAGATAAAACCATCAACTGCGGGCGACTAATGGGAATGCTTCGCGAGCCTACTCCGCCCAGATCAAAATCATGGGTGCGGTTGGTCGCCACCGAGCTCTTCCAACATCCTTGTTGTTGGAAAATCACATGGAATTGCGTACAGCTGTCGCCCTCAGCCTTAAAATACGTGACGATGTAAGGATTAGCCTGATGATCCACCGTCATTGAGGTTTGGTTGATCAAATTACTACCTTGAGGGATTGACTTGACAACTTCGGCTGTTGCTTCGGTGATGGGCAGTTGATAGCTTTCGCCGGTGGATTTTTTCCAGCTTAAACCACCATCCGCTGACACAGCATAACACATATCATGATTGGATCGCACATCCGGCGTTTCGCGCCATACCCATGATACATGAATTTGGCCGGCATCATCGACAAACAGTTGCCAATAAGCATTTCGCTGGCCTTCGCCGTCAATCAGGTTGCTTTGTACCCGCGCTCAGCATTGATCATTCAAGTCATAGCGATTCAGCACCAGGTTGCCGTTTCCAGAACCGCCTTCCCGGTAGGCAAACAACAAGTCGCCGTCAGGCAAAGCATAAAACTCGGGATAAGAAACAGTTTGTTCGTTGCCACCGATCATCGGACGCTTAGGACCAAGTTCCAAACTTTCCGGGCTCAAACTGCGGCAGTAGTTCAGCGGATTGTTGTGATGATCCCAGCTTAGATGCAGGTATCCATCTCCATCGACCATTAGACTGATCACGTTATGGGCATCATGCACATTTCCTTTGTATTGCGTTTGGTGAATCTCCCAGCTATCGCTTCCATGTTTTCGGCGGGCCAGCACTACCGAAGCTGAACTGTCGTAGTAGGCCACAAACTGGTAATTGGCAGTTGAAACCACGGAATTCTTTCTAAATATCGTTGCGTTTACACTGGTTTGTGACCAGCCTTCGCCGATCGGTACCAACGAAGTTGTAATACCATTTTCTGTTTGACTTCCGGATTGACACCCAACTACGGACATTAAAAATACTCCGGCCAAAAGTCTAATCATTTTCTTCATGAATCATTCATCTTTGAAAACGAAAGGATGGAGGTTCGCTCCATCCTTTCGGGATTCCTCAAGTAAGTAACAATCTATTGGACTGCTTGCAAAATAAAACTGTATTGATAGCTTGATTCTTCCAAACGGTATTGCTCGTGTGTCCAGGCGCCCCAACTATTGTCTCCACCAACACCGCATTGTGCCAGGTCGATGTGTAAAAATACATCTTTCTTTGGATGAAGGTCTGATGCGTGCTGTTGTTTTTTGCTCAAGCCGGGGTCAAAGTCCTTGGTTTCGAAGTGAAGTGCGCTGGTGCTTAGCGGCTGTAGCCCTTTAACCATCAAGCCTCGGCCATCCTGGCTAGTCAGGCTCACCCAGCGAACATCCGTTTTGTAACCATTCTCCTGTGGTCGCGCGTAAGGTACGTATTGGTTGGCAACCGAGCTGGAGTGAATTCCGATGAATGTTCCGTTATTGCGGTCGTTGTAGTTTTCCCACGGGCCACGACCATAGTACTCAAATTGGTTGAGTGCTCCGGGAATACGCACAACCATACCGAAGCGGGGCAGTCCGGGAAGAAGATCCGGGCCGGCCTGGTAGTTGACATCAATTTTCAGGCGGCCGTCTCCGCTCATGGAATACACCAATTGGTAGTCTGATTGTACATCGTTGAGAAACAAATCAGCCGTAACAACCACGGTATTCCCGATTTCTTCGGCACGAATATTCTTCAGGCTGCGGTTAATGCCGGCTGTTCGCCACACATTGGCACGTACTGGCATGCCGTTTCCAAAATCATTGTCGGTTGGTGCACGCCAAAACTCAGGAGTCAGCTCTGAACTGATCAGCGATTTTCCGTTTGATACAAAACGGTTGAGCAACCCAGATCGTTTGCTGATCCCGACTTCAACACCGCCAGCTTTAATGGTAATCTGATGATTGTTTTCGTCCAACGCTGGTTTTGAGTCCGAGTTTAGTTCTTTTTTGAAAAAATTGTTCGACTCAAAAACCATCTGGTTACGTGCCACCTCATGTCCTGCCGGAAGCATGGGTGTTTCCGCCTTGGTGTAGGCATAAACATCAAGCAAATATTCCACCCCGGCTTCCGGTTGAATTTCAGGCAGGTCAATGGCCACTCGTTGGGTTTTTCCGGGCTTGACGTTGGTGGTGAATTCACCTTCAGCTTCTTTCTCGCCATTTTTCAGCAGCACCCATTTAAAATTGAATTGCTCCAAACTAATGAAGGAAAATTCGTTGAAGATTTCCAATTCCCCTTTTTCAAGATTGATGGCCGAAACATGGATATCTTGGTAGATATGTTTGACTTCTTTTAACCCAGGATGCGGGGTACGATCGGCGGAAACCAGCCCATTGAGACAGAAGTTTTCATCGTGGGTATATTGCTGGCCGCCCAAATCACCGCCATAAGCCCAGTATGGCCGTCCCGCTTCATCTTGAGTTAGCAGACCCTGGTCAACCCAATCCCATATAAAACCGCCCTGCATGTGTGGTTTGGAACGAATCAGATCCCAGTATTCCTTGAAGTTTCCGTTGCTGTTCCCCATGGCATGCGAGTATTCACACATGATGTAGGGACGTCCGGGATTCTCCTTGGCAGCATATTCGTTCATGCTGTTCATGCCCGGATACATGGGAGCTACAATATCGGTGTTGGCATTTTGCCCGGCTTGCTCTGACTGAGTCAGGCGGCTGTCGTCCCGTTCTTTAATCCATTCGTAGGCATCGTGAAAAACTTGTCCGTTGCCACATTCATTGCCCAAACTCCAGATAATGACTGACGGGTGGTTTTTGTCGCGCTCCACCAATCGTTTGATACGGTCCATGTGGGCGGCATGCCATTCGGGCAGGTAAGCCGGATGTTTTGATTTGTCGAACCAGCCTTGCCACTCGGCTCCCATGCCGTGAGTTTCAATATTGGCTTCATCCACCAGGTAGAGGCCGTATTCATCACAAAGTGAATTCCACAAGGTGCTGTGCGGATAGTGTGAGGTTCGCACGGCATTCATGTTATGCGCCTTCATCACTTCAATGTCTTTCAACATGGTGGCCCTATCCACATAATGCCCCTTGGTTTGATGATGTTCATGCAGGTTAACTCCTTTAACAACAATGGGCTGTCCATTGACCAGCAATTGGCTGTTTTTCAGCTCGACCGTTCGGAAACCGATTTTTTGTGAAGTTGTTTCAATCAACCTCCCATCAGCATCGTAAATTGATAGCAGCAGTTGATACAAGTTAGGCGTTTCGGCGCTCCACTGCCGCACATTCTTAACGGTTGTGTTTACCTGTAAATTCGTTTTGGCAACGGCTTGCAGGTTCCACTTTTCTTTCTTTTTGAAAACCAGTTTCCCTTCTGCATCGAATAAATTTAATTGAAATGATCCCGCTGCTGCTTTTTCCTTGAAGTTTTTTACACGCAGGTCAAGTGACAAGGTGCCGTTCTTGTAGGCTTTATCCAAGCCTGCTTTTACAAAGAAATCGTCAATACGGATTTGATCGGTGCTGTAAAGAAATACGTTTCTCTCTATTCCGGAGAGGCGCCAGAAATCCTGATCTTCCAGGTACGAACCATCACTCCAGCGATAGACTTCGACAGCCAGACTATTATTTCCTGAATGAATATAATTGGTAATATCAAACTCAACCGGGCTTTTGGTAACTTGGCTATAGCCCACCTTTTCGCCGTTTACCCAAACGTACATCGCCGATGTTCCTGCTTCAAAATGTAGATAAACTCGTCGTCCGGCCCAGTCCTGTGGCAGCTCAAAGTTGCGGCGGTAAGAGCCAACCGGGTTATGGGCATGATCAATATACGGAGGATTTTTGGGGTGCGGATAAGCCACGTTGGTATAAATGGGCGTTCCATAGCCTTCCAACTCCCAATTTGCGGGAACGTTGATGTTGTCCCACGAACTCACATCAAAATCCTCCTTGTAAAAGTCAACCGGGCGTTCGGCAGGCGTAGACACCCAATTAAATTTCCAGGTTCCATTCAAGTCCTGAAAGTAAGGAGATTTTGAGTAATCATTTTCCAGCGCAGATTTTTCATCGGCATACGGTAAGAAGCTTGCGCGTGGCTCTTCCTTGTTGATCCCAAATATTTCCGGATTTTCCCAGTCGTTGCTGGACGCCTTTGGCTGCGCGATTCCGCTAAGAACAAGCAGAAGTAAGCCAGCCAGTAATTGGATATTTCTCATATTATTTTGTATTTTTTTCAAAAATCTAATATGAAACAAGCTCGAGTGGAATACAACCAAAAAAAATAGA
>NZ_LGIA01000057.1 GCF_001270965.1 Sunxiuqinia dokdonensis
ATTTTATTCACATTACCTGTTGATAACCAGTGATTTATTTTGTTTTTAAGGATTGACTAACTACCGGCCCATCATACGAATCGCAATGTGCTGTGGCAGGAAGTGTAGCAACTAACATTAAAAGTGAACCGAAAACAAGCGAGATGACAGCTTGCCATTTGCCTTTACGGACTGGAATTCTTTTGAGGTGGTTTTTTCTTAAATAGGATACTTTTGCTTTCATGATAAACTTTTTAATTGTTACTATTAGAATTATTCTGAACCAAAAGTACGATGTCCCAGATCCTTGTGCGACCTACTTTGTAATGTGGCACTCATTTGCCAACATTTGCAGTACCCTGTTAACAGGTTGGACGTCGCCGAAGTAAAGTTATGCCGCTGTATTGGAGGTTTTTATAGCTGATTCTTGTATTCACTGGGGGTTAGCCCTGTTAATTTCTTAAAGACCCTGTTGAACGCAGATTTTGAATTAAAGCCACACTCAAACGCGATCCCCAATAAAGATA
This sequence comes from Sunxiuqinia dokdonensis, assembly GCF_001270965.1. Taxonomy (GTDB): domain Bacteria; phylum Bacteroidota; class Bacteroidia; order Bacteroidales; family Prolixibacteraceae; genus Sunxiuqinia; species Sunxiuqinia dokdonensis. The sequence goes on from NZ_LGIA01000057.1 coordinate 507, forward strand.
AATGATCGAATTCAGGCTGATCCAGTTTTGATTTTACTTCGTCCACTCTGTATTGGTTTATAAAATCAAAAAAATGAAGTCCAAATTTTTCATTGATCACCCTTGAAAGTAAATGTGAAGGAATTTGAAGTCTGCTTGCCAGCTGAGGCAAGGTTAAGTCAGCATCCAGATATGGTTTTTCCCGGCGCATAAAATGCCGTATGTTGCTTGCGTGTTTCTCTGTGTCAGTATCTTTCAATATGACTCCTGCATACTTCGTCTTTGTTTCCGTTACGTATTCGATGTTGTGATCCTGGTATTGAATAAAGATTTCCTTTTGCTTTAAGCCGAAATATCCTATTAAGATGATGAAAACTGACAAGGAGAGAAACAAGCCGTGCGTACAAAAAATCCATGAGAACATTCCGAAAACATGATGGATGGTGGCAATAATCATTAATACGGTCCAAACAGCTCCAAAAGAATAAACAAGCTTTCTTAACCAGTCGAGGTTCACATTTACATCTGATGAAAAATTATTGAAAATGTTAATATCCAGCCGTTTAAAAAGAAAAATGGATAGGATAAAATAGAATGGACCGGATAAAACAGTAAGAATCAGGAACAGATTAAACAGCAACGGTGCCCCATGTGCATGCTCCACATGGTCTAATCGTATTCGTTCCGATATTTCCGGAAATACGGATGCAATAACGATGAAAAGGTTGAATAGGATAAAAGGGACAAATTGGAATAGTTTTTTCCAATTGAATTGAAATCGCTGGTCAATCAGTGCAGAAATATATAAAAACAAGAATGGGCCATGAAGTAACAGCAATGAAACAAAACTTGCTGATAGGAGATGAAAATCGACAAATAGTCTGTTTGAAAACAACGCATAGATGCCGGTATATAAACCCAAATAAATTAGCCAGTAAATCAGTATTTTATCATGTAATGCTTTTTTCTTCTGCAAGACTAAAACGGCAAAAAACAAGGCATTGAAGGAGGCTATAAAAAATAGATAGTTCATCACTACAATTGTTCTATGGTTCTGCCAAAGATAACAATAAGCTTGTTTGAAAAATAGCGGCTGAAAATATCAACACATTGGTGTTGATTGAAAAATTATGGAGAGTCTTGTTCGTCGGTTTTATGAAAAATATGTGCTGGTAAGTACGGAATATGTTTTTGACTTTATCAAACAGGCTGATTGGAGTAAGCGGTTTATCGGGATAAAAGGTAGTAGGGGAGTTGGTAAAACAACCTTGCTTTTACAATTTATCAGGGTGAATTATAAGTCCAATGGCAAAGTGCTGTTCGCAAGTCTGGATAGTTTGTTCTTTACAGAAAACAGGCTGTATGATTTGGCAGACATTTTCTATAAGAAAGGAGGAGAATTGCTTGTTCTCGGTATAGTACACACACGTACCCGGCATGGTCCATTGAGCTGAAGAATATGTACGATGATTTTCCCGAATTGAAGGTTGTCTTTACCGTTTCTTCCTTGTTGCAAATCACGAAAGCAAAGGCTGATCTGAGTCGCAGAGCGGTCATGTATGAAATACCAAGGAAAATACGGATGTTCTCAGCTGAATTGCTTACGGTTTATGCTGGTATTTTAAAAGTAAAATAGTTTTCTTCGATGTTACTCCATATGTCTTTATTCCAATTCTATAATCTGCTCTGGGTTTTCCCTTTCAAATTTCTCCACTTGTTCGCGAATTTCTCTAATCAACTCTTTGTCCTTGTTGATGTGAAACAGTTCTTCCAATTTGGAAAGCTCATCAGCGTTAATCCCACCGACCATTTTGATGTACCGGTACTTGAGATCATTATCGCTCACGCGCGTTAGCTCATTTCTTTGATAAATATTCCCGATCAGCGAAACGGTAAACAAGAGGAAAAGAAAGACGAAAGCCATGATCACGCTTTTTGATTTCAGTTTAAGCTGTCGTTGGTGGCGGGCGAGCCGCTGGTTTTCCTGGTCTTTTAAGGTTGAAAGAATGCTTTCAAACCCTGAACGAATTTGATCTTCTGACTCTTGGACAGATACTAAGAGCTGGTTAAGTTTTTGATCCAAGACCGATAAATTACGTGATGTTTGCAGGAAAGCCTTTTCAATGGCAATCTTTTCGCTTGCAAGGTCTGCTTTGGTGGCAGCATCTTCAAGGTTTTGGTGCTGATCGTTGATTTTCCGGTCAATGGTTTTCAGTAGGGTGTTGACCTCTTCGAACAGGACCGCTACAACATTTACATTCTTTCTCATTTTTACCTCCTTATCCCTCTTCTTCTTCTTTTGAGTTTTGGCACATCATCTTGTTTTGTCCGGTTTTCGTTTACAGCAGGGTGTTTCCCCATCTGATAGAATAAGCTTTTGAGAATATTTCCTGCGACCAGGTGATCCGGAATGTGATAACGGACATTCGATTTTTGGTAAACTTGCTCAGAAATATTCCGTTTGAGCTGAAAAGTGATTTTTGAAAAACTAAACTGCCGGTCTACTTTGGAGCCATTGAATGAATAGCCGTTTTTATTGAAAACAACCCCCTGTATTTCGCTGGTTTTCCCTTTGAACTTGAACGTCACGGCAATGCCCTGATCTTTCAACTCTGCAATGACTTGATCCCAGTTGTGGCACGTTGGAAGGATTGCTTTCAGCGATTCGTAGATTTCATATTTGGTTTTATCCGGCTCCCGCAGGCGATACGCTTTTACTTTCTCTTTTCCCCGGGCAAAATATAAACCATGTTTTTCGGTCAGTTCTTTGCAGATTTTTCCGCTCCGGTACCGGTCGTTCCGGTCAGAGATTGTTTTGCCTTCATTATCTACCCGGTTAAAAACCAGGTGCACGTGTGGATGCTCCTTGTCAAAGTGACGGCAAAGAATGTACTGCGTATTGGAAATTCCCATCAAGTTCATGTATTCCTGTGAGATTTTCACCATCAGGCTGTTGTTCAGTTTTCCCAGGTCCTGTGCAGAAAAATCAAGCGAAATATGGCCGACCGGCTTTTTTATCCGGGAGTTCATTTCAGATTGAAAAACAAAACTGTAAATGATCGAACCGGCATTTTTAAGGCGCACTCCCTGGCTGTCCAAAATCTCCGCGCCTTTGGATTGATCCAGGACGTAGTTCACAACGCCCCGGAATCCCTGTCCTTTTACAATCTTAGCCATCATGACGGATTTGATTCAACAGGTTATCAATCTTGCCTGCCAGATACAGATACTCGAGCCGGGTGTCGGAATATCCCGCAGCGTTTGCTTTGCGGGCAATTTGGTTTAAGTTGTTGGCCATTCCGGACAGTTTTCGGATATGATCATGTAACTCAGGCGAGAGCCTTTGTTTCACGTAAGCTCTTCTGATGAGCTGACGGATGCATTCTCTGAAACTCACATCAGCTTCCCTGGCTTTTGCCTTGAGCGTGTAATAGTCGATCGTTCCCATTTTTACGTTAATGTGATAGGCCATTTTTTCACCCAATCGTTTGACCGGTCGGCCATTTTTGTTTTTCATTTTGCTATGTGATTTTTGTTCGAGACCAGCGGGATGACACAGGGGTTTTGGTATTACCAAAACATAAACTTGCTACCCCTGAAAAAAGAGCCTTTTATTACAGCCCTAAACCCCTGCCTTTTTGCATGTGCCGGACCTGTTTTTTACCACATAAGTAGTCATTGAGATCTTTGTATGCAGCATACCTTACTGACCTGTCATCGACAGAGACGCATGATGATTTGATTACCTGACCAGCTTTTCGTCCGCTTTCATCATTGTCCAGATAAGCAAAGATATTTCTGTGGCCTGCCAGAAAAGCCATTGACTTTTGAACATTGGCCACCGAGTTAAGCACTGCAACATCGTACTGCGTCTTTTCGATTTTTTGTAGCGTTAAATAGGTGAGGAAGTCCCAAAAGCCTTCAAATACCAAACAGTTGTCATGGCCATTCTTTACAGTCGTAATATCTTTTGGCGGAATGCAGCCTTTAAATTTTGAGGGACTGGCCAGTTCGTATCCACCGCTATCATTCCCAAAACCGATCGAGAAATATACGTTGTCCTTTACCTGGTAATGAACTTCCCTGCAATACAGGTTTGCCAGGGACAAGTCAATTTTTCGTGTGCTTATCCAGGCTGCTAATTTGGGATGGGAAATGGTGCAAATGTTTCGAATGGTCATTGCCGGTTTCCTGTTTTTTGGTGTAGCAGGTATAGAATCCCGGTGAAAAGAAAAAGAATTCGGGCGGACCCCTGCAACGTTCTTCTCCAGTTTGGCTGCAGCCTCATGAAAAGCGCAGTTCTCCAGCTTCATCACCAGATCGATGATTGAACCGCCTTCCTGGGTGCCGAAGTCATACCAAAGGTTTTGGCGGTAATCCACCTTGAAGCTTGTATTCTGGTCGTCACGGAACGGACTAAAGTACATTCCGTAGTAAGCGAACTCTTTTTTGGGAAGAACCCCCATATTCTGAAGATAACCCTTGATACTTATTTGTTTTATTTCAGGGAGTGCCATGTGTGTCAAATTTTTATTGTTTTGTTGTGGATGATGATTAACCTGCATTATTTCAGTGTAATACAGACTCAACAAAAGCACAACAAATGATCGCGGTGTTGTAGCCCGGCCACAACAAACAGGATTTTGTTGTGTATTTGTTGTGTGATTGTTGGGGTGTGTATCTGTCATATTTTCAGTTGTTTAATAGCTAAACTCAACATTACAACAGGATTTTGTTCAGATCGGTGATTGCAACTTCCATGTAGCGTCCTTTTCTTTTCACCGGAACAAGTTCCCCATCGATACCGATATGATAAAAATTGTATTCGCCGTTTTTTTCAGACGTGAGTCCCCAATTGTCTTTGAGTATGTTCCGAATGACAGTAATGTCGGGCCGGAACCCGCATTCCCGCAATACTTCCAGCAGGTCCTTCGGGCAACAGCGCATTTTGTCCTTTTGCAGTCCCTCCATCACATCATGGCAATAGGTCGCCATTTCCATTTCAAGCTTATTTGTGTTGTACTTTTTGATTTTCTGCAGTGCGGGCGTTTCCAATACAGACGGATTGAACCACATCCGGGATTCATTTTTTGCAGCGAGTTTTCTGTGAAGAAGAAAATGCAGGAAATGAGGAATCTCTTTGGCCATTAATTCCCGAAGACGGATGTTGTCCTTTTCAACCCGGTTGATTTTTCGTACCCAAAACCGGACTTCTTCCCTGGGAATAATAATCGGGTTTCGCTCGTTGTTGGAGCAAAGAACAAATTTGGCGAAAAACTCAATCTCCCTTCGGTCCTTGCCTTTGGCTTCAATTTTATAATCGCCGGCTGTTGAGAGGTTTTTGATTTTCTCCGTGTCTTCCATCTTGTTCAGAAGTAATTCATCAACCAGCACCAGCAGGCGGTTGGCCCAGTCGGCATTGAACTGGCTTCGGAAATCTTCGTTTGTATTGAACGTCGCGTTTTTCCCGAAAATCATTTTCAAGAAACGCAGAAAGGTCGTTTTCCCCGTATTCCGTTCATTGGAAACCAGCAGCAGAATCGGCAACATTTGGGCAGGCCGGGTGTAGAGAATTTGAAGATAATCCAGGCCGGTTTCGATTTGTTCCCCAAAAATGTGGTTAAGAAAATGCCGGATATGGGGAAAGTCTCCCGGACACGGCACATAATTTACCGGTTCATACTGATTGAGATACGTTCCATGTACCTGTCGATAGTGAACATGATCGGGGATAATGCAAAAACCATCATACTTCTCAATGTTTGGAAGGTTGTTCTTGCCGAAGTCCTGCCGGAGCGTTTCGTAGCTCCAGGGAATCTTTTCCTCGATATAATCGCCGCTGATCAGGGGACGCTGCACGATTTTGTACAAGCTTGTTCCTACACGGATATATTTACCGCTGTTCAATGTCTTTTCCTTCATCGCGGTTACCTTTTTCGTCTTGCACTCCGCGCAAGGGATAAGCTGATTTCACTTGAATGATGTTTGGGCCTGGTTTGATTTTCAGCCCACAGCAGTATTTCTTTTCGCGAGAAGACCAGTTTGTTTCCATACGTTTTGCAGGGAATTTTACCGGTGGAGGTTAACTTGTAAATTTTTGCTTTTGATGTTGGATAGCCATGTTTCTTTAGCAATTCCAATGCATCGTTCAGGGTAATGGTGTCAATCGGTGATTGAGCGGGAGGCTGTTTGGGCAAAACGCCCGAAACCGCCTCACTTACGATTGCCCGCAGTTCCTCGGGCGTTGTTACAATGATGTTCGGCATAATACTCAAATTTATGGTTACACTTCGTTTTGAATTGAATTTGAATGTAAAATAAAAATGAATATAATTGAAAGTCAATTAGATAAATGGCGTTACACAAGTAAGCCTATGACGACATTTTAAATCAAATATTGGCGGGAAAGTTGGAACAGACATTCGTTTTATTGTCAGATTATATCAAATCGATACGATGTAAAGTTGAAAACTTTTTTTACTTTTTTTGTTTTTGAAGTTGTTTCAGGATCAGGTCAGGAGGGAAGGTTTCGGTTTTGGACAAAACGTCTGATTGTACAGGAGTTATAAATTTCTCACGGATCCATTTATCCAGGGTTGGTCGCGATATTTTCAATATTTTGGCGATCTCTTTTTTTGATACGATTGTTTCACCTTCGAAGGTTTTGATGAATTCTTTGTTTACTGCCACATAAGTCGTCAGGTTGCGTATTGCCTTGTCCACATCCTGGATTCGGGGCGTAATTTTCTTTTTAACGGAAATTTCGATGGTTTCCATATCGTAATCAGCCAGCTCGGGGTTTTTCTGCAATTCGGATACAATCGTCTTATAAATTGCAGTTTGTCGGGCTGATATTTTGTATTGCTTACGACGGGGCATAACTATTTCAACAATTTCTTTGCTTTTTCCGTTAGGTGATATCCACCAGTTTTAGGTGCTCCCCTAAATTCAATGATTTCTTTTTTCCGCAGCAAACGTAGGTATCGTTCAATGGTAGAAAGTCCTCTTTTTGTCCGGGATGCAATCTCTACAGCATTTAATCCTGCTACATTCGTAAGAATGCTTATGATGTCATAGACATTTTCATTTACACCCTCATTTACACCCTCACGAATAAGCCTTAAAGCATTATCATGTTGACTGTCATTGGTTTTTACTCCTTTGTTTACACCCTCGCTTATTTCATCTTCTGCGAAGAAAGCGGGATGAATTGGAAGAGTTGTTATGAAGTAACTGTAATTCTCATCGGTTTCAAATCGAGGTTCGGGCGAGCCGTTTCTCTCCATTTCCCTGCGGATAATTGGAATCCCGGTTCCCCTGCCTTCAGTCATGTCCAATTCTTTCATGTACATTTATTGGTGAGCCTTTTATGAGCCTTTTGTTATTTGTTCAATTAGCTGATGTTGAGTAAGAAAGCAGATAGTCGTGTATGTTTGAGCTTTGTTAATGAGCCTTTAGTGAGCCTTTTATGATGCTTTCCATTTCAATTCATAATGAGTTCCTCTACCATGTGCTCCCTGCATTTCTAACCAAAATTCCGTTTGTTTCAACAATCGGGTTGCGGTAGGTTTGCTAACCTTCAAAAGCTTTTGTACTTCCGTATTATTTATGCTTTCATTAGCTATAACATATTCTATTATCTGAGCTACTTTCTCATCTGCCCCTTCCATTTTAAGTTGCGTTTGTGCATCTGCATAGTACGTGAGCATTAATCCATTGATGTACTCTATGCGTGGCGGCAGTTGCTTTTGCTCTAATACTGACTTGATGATTTTTCTATAGCCTCGTCCCCACATTTCAATATCTCCACTCCTAAAAAGTGTATTGGCAATATCAGGATTATATGGTAATGAAGGGTGTTTTTGCAAGAGTTTTTCTATTGGCAGTTGTTTGGGCAATTCTCCCGGATTCCAAAATACAATATGGTCGGGATAAACGCTTATTTGTATTGGCACGCCGATAGCATATGCTTTATGAGCTACACAATTTAGAAGGCTCTCTCTCATAGCACCTTCTGGAAAGGTCGGCGTTTCTCTTCGTGATACGCCTTCGTAACTTATGGCGTAGTTAATGTATTTGCTTGTCAGTAAATCCATGGCCTTATCTATTTGCTCCATTAGCGAGCCATGCACTTCATCGTGAAAAGCTAAATCATCATCGTCGCCCCGAAAGAAACCGATTTTAATGTGTGCGCCAGTAACATATCGCTCTGGATCAGGGTGAAAAAGCAGAATTGCTGCATTCTTTAAGAGGCCTGTTGAATCATCAATCAAATGCAAATCTTGTAATAAATGCTCCGTAGAATCATTCAATACACCTTCATCCACACGTTTACTTCGCGCAGCTTCTTTGCGAAATCGCTTCAATGCGATCAATGACAAATCATCAATAGAAACCTTTGGGATAGGGATACCATCCCAATGTTTGCCGGTACGTTCAAGAATAAATTTGTTTAGAGCCGATCCTTTTAGTTCCTGTTTGGTACTACCGCTTCGGTAGTGATATTCTCCTTTATAATTTACGGGATAAGGATACGACTCTACAATTATTTCAAGATAATCCTTACTGCCTGCCGAATCCGTTAGAATATTCACATCAGCAACAATGCCCAGTATGTTCTGAATTTTATTGGGAATATCCTCTGATAATTTTTTGGCATCATCAACGCCGACAATTTCCTTATTGTCGTTGATCCCGACATATAATCTTCCACCGTAGGCATTAGCGTATCCGCATATCCACTTCAGGTATTCGTCTCTCCAAGAGGATTTGTACTCAACATCTTGTTTTTCTATTGTTTTCATCATACCCAAACAATCTTTTTAGTAAAAATAATAATTAATGTGCTGTTGCTCATCTAATCACCAAAATTCGTCAGAAAACTTGCGTTCTTAACCCGTTCTTCTTTTTCAAAGGAGGCCAGGTAATTTTCTGTTGTTTTTAGATCATTGTGGCCCAAACTTTCCGAGATATAAGCAATATTTGCTCCACTTCGTTTCAAAACCGTGGCATACGAGTGCCGGGCAGTATAGGTGCTTAACCTTTCAATGCCTAATATTTCCCCTATCTTGCTTAATCGTTTATTACAGCTTTTGGTCACAGATTTTATCCTGTCTTTTTCCTCAAAAAGATTTTCCTTGCCTGTAAGAAATCCGAAAATATAATCATCCGGTTTTGTTGACTTATTACCCCATTTTTCAATGATCGCTTTCATTTCGGGAGTTAGAACCGCGCAAACCTCTTTTTTTAATTTGGATGTTCGTGCTGTTTTTGTGCGTAGAAAACAGATCTCATTATTCCTTATATTAGAATATTTGAGCGTAAGCATATCCGCAAAATTGATCCCATTACAGAGGTAAGAGAAAAACCATAGGTCACGATATTTTTCTGTCGCCTCTGTTCCGTCAGAATAGTTAACGACAGATTTTATTTGTTGCAAGGTAAGAGCCAGTTTACGACCCTTTGCTGTTGGGATTTCGTATTTTCCATGCCCAAATGGATATTGATTCTCCTTTATTATTCCGGCTCTCTTTGCGTCGTTTAAAACACAACGGATGGCTCGGCAATACATCCCTATTGTTGTATATGCCCGTCCTAGCTTTAACATATGCTTTTCGTAGCGTTTAAGCCAATCTGCAGTAACGGAAGCATAGGAAATGTTTTCTCCACCAAAATGCTCTACGCTTCTAAAAGCATCTTTATAAAACAGGTGGGTTCCCACCTGTTCGTTTTCCATTAAAGTTTGAATTTTTATTTTGAATCCGGCATTTAAAGTATCAGAGGTCGACTTATTCAGGTGGCTGTTTAATGCTTCAAAGGAAAAGCCATCTTCATGTATCAACTTTTGAACACCAGCTTTTATAATATCAAACGAATTTTGAATATCTAAACGAATGGATTGCATCTTTTTGCTCTTGGTGCCCGGCAGTTTTTCCCATTCTTCCACTGTCATATATTTGCCGGTCGCATAATATTTACGAATGCGCTGATAGGTTACACGTATTTTGATAGGGTATAAATTGTCTTTGGTGAGCCTTCGGCTATCTAAAATTGAAGATACGGTAATTCCATTGTTTGAATAGTTGAACATCGTCAGTATATTTAGCTTCTTATCTTGTGTGTGCAAATCGATAATTTGCACACAATTTGCACACAAATATAGCGATTATCTCGAAATAAATGGTATTTAGCAAAATAAAAAAGCACACTAAGAGCCATTCAGTAAGGAAGTTAGCAGATAAATAAAAATAAAAGAAAATGAAAGAAAACTATGGGGTTAATACTACGGATCAGGAGGTTGTGAGTTCGAGTCTCGCCAGGTTCACAAAAGAAAATGAGGCGTTTACAGAAATGTAGACGCCTCTTGTTTTTTGTGCGGGTACAACAAAAAAAACTTTCTAAAGAATAGGTAGTGTCGTTGGGGCTTGATTTTGGCCAGACGTGTTAATCGTCAATTCGGGTTTCGACCTGTTTTTAAGTGGGCGTAGCGGAATGGCTTGTTGGCATTCACGGGCTGAATACCCCGGCAGCCCTTTGAGAAACTATTGGTTTTGCACGGGGTTTATCATTTCGTTTAAGTTTTCAATTGGGCTGCTCCAGCTCTTTTTCGCTTCATAAAGCTTGCCTGTTGGCGTATTGTTAATCAGTCCATTTTCATAAACGAGCCTCATCTCACTTAGATTCTGATACTCATGGATGTCTTTTTTTTGTATGTCGGTCAAAAACACCGTGTAGAAAGTCAAGTTGTTGACAAAAGCCAAACACTTTCTTTTATTTATAAAGAACAAGTGTGCATTCCAGTCGTTTATCGAGATTTTGGCCAAATCTTCGGGTAAGCTCTGCTCCACCTGGCCGATAAAATCTTGCAGTTTTTTGGTACGATATACTCTTGCTATTGTTGTGCTTTTTCGCTGTGGTGATTTTGATTGATGATGCTCAGGAACCCGAATTTCACCTAAAAAAGCTGTGGTACAAATTCCACCAGGTAATCGCGCCAGTTGGTCCAGGTATGTCCGCCTTCCGTTTCATGGTATTGATAAGGAAAATCCATTTCGTCCAGTTTCTTGCGGTAGTCCTCCACAAATTTGTATAGGAAATCGGTTTTGCCGATGCCAATCCAATACAAGTCCAAACCGTTTTCTTTTTGTGTTTTTAGCGTTTCATCGAAGTTTTCGTACACTTGCGATTTCACATTTTCGTCGGGTAAAATGGCCGGCGAAAACAAGCCGACATAATTGAAAGTTTCCGGATAATACCTGGAAATATGAAGCGAATGAAATCCACCCATCGACAAACCGGCAATCGCGCGGTTTTTCCGGTCTGTTTTTACTCGGTAGTTGTTTTCAATAAACTGGATAACGTCGGGGAAAGTCGCTTCCATTTGGCCATCCATGGTATGGGGCAACTGCATGGTAGGTTTGTAAAATCCTTTGGCCGATTCGCCTGGGGCGGCTTGCTGGGCCACATTCCCATTGGTCATGACCACCAGCATGGGCTTGGCTTTACCCTGTGCAATCAGGTTATCCATAATCTGAGCCGTGCGTCCCAAGGCAATCCAGGCTTCCTCGTCGCCACCCATGCCATGCAATAAGTACAGCACCGGATATTTTTCTTTACTGTTTTCGTAGCCCGGAGGCGTATAAATCGTCATTCGCCGGTTCATCTCATTGCCCGGTGAATCATACCAGCGTCGGGCCACGGTTCCGTGAGGCACATCATTCACCCGGTACAAATCGGCTTTTCCATTGCCAATCAGAAAAACGTCCGTTACGGTGGCTACATCACGAATCCGGTGCACGTTGTTTGGGTCGGGCATGCGCAGTCCGTCAACCCAAAAGGAGTAGCTGTATAATTCCGATGAAAGCACGTCAGTTGTATGCCTCCAAATGCCGTCTTCTGTTTTTTCCATGGCCACCGATCCGGGCGTCCAACCCTCGGATGGCATCCAGTCGCCCGATAGCTTGACTTCGCTAGCCTGCGGAGCCTGCAAGCGGAAGGTCACGGTATTGTTATCGTGAATTTCGGGAGAAACCAGGTTGGGGCCACCCCATAAAGCTTGTTGGGCATGTGATGTCATAGACAGCAAAGATAGGATCATCATCAGGTAGAAACAGTTTTTCATCGGTTTAGCGTTTTAGTTGTTTGGGTGTTATCGAGGCTCCCATTTACACGGTATAACACAATTCATTTGTTGCAATGATGTTAAAAACCGAAATGGATTTACCGGATAACACGATCAAATATAGAAAAACATTCCGTCTGTTTGAAGCCAACAAAACAAAATAATTCAGGATCCAAAAAATGAAACGGATTTGGTCAGCGCCTGCTTGCTCGTCCGGTTTCATAGTCGCCTACTTTCTGGATTCGGCGCAAGTGCCGGCCACCTTCAAATGAAGCCTCCAGCCACTGATCGACAATGGCCAGGGCCTCTGCATCTGAAACCATGCGTCCGCCCAGGGCAATCACGTTGGCATTGTTGTGTTCTTTGGCGAGTAAGGCTGATTGCACGTTCCAGCACAGGGCACAGCGAACGCCTCTGACTTTGTTGGCCGCAATGGCTTCACCGTTTCCGCTTCCACCAAAAACCAGTCCCAAATCGGCTTCGCCATGGGCTACCGCCTCAGCTGCAGGAATGACAAAATCAGCATAATCAACCGCCTCCTCCGAAGAAGTGCCGAAATCAATAATCTGGTAGCCTTTCTTTTCCAAATGGCTCTTCACCAACTCTTTTAGTTGATACCCGGCATGATCTGTTCCAAGCGAAATCGTTTTCATGTTGTTCTTTTTCATGATTAATGAAGTTTCTGTTGTTGAAGATACGAAATACAGAAAGGGATTAATCGACTATAAATTTGGCCCAAAATTAAGAAAATACCTTTTATTGTGAGATTTCGCGAACAAATGCAGCACCTATTTTTCTTTTTCTGTTTGGTTTCAAACGGCAACAATTTTTGATCCATCACAATTATCCCTATTTTTACAGGCGATAAAATGCATCGGGGTGCTTCTTTCTGAAGAGGCTGAGACTTTACCCGTGTACCTGAACTGGATAATACCAGCGGAGGAAATGCAGGCGGTTTTGATTGGCCAATTCTCAATTCATTCAACCACATTCCCTTCGATGGGTAAGTGGTTTTTTTATTTAAAAATTGAATGAATATGAGCATTGAACTGGTAAACAAAAACCTGCGAAACTGGCAGGGAAGAAAAGAGTGGTTCTTTAACCGGGAACACACCGACACCTACGAACAATGGTATGAAGGGCGCTACAAACGGGCCGAGGTATGGCAAAAGAAAGTCATTGAGCAACTTGTTAAAAAGGACGAACGCGTAAAAAACCTGCTGGAATTTGGCTGCGGCACCACCCGCTTCACCCGTTGGTGGAAAAACATTGGTATTGAGGCAACCGGCGGCGATATTTCTCCCTTTATGTTATCGCAGGCCATTCACTTGTTTGATGGCGACCTGGTGATGGCCGATTCGCACGCCATGCCGTTTAAAGATCACACCTTTGACGCCGTGGCCTTTATCACCACCTTCGAATATTACAAAGATCCGGTAAAAGTGATCCGCGAAGCCGCACGGGTAGGCAAACATGGCTTGGTGTTTGGCATGATGAACCGGAACTCGCCCAAAGTGGTGCGACGTCGGGTTCAACAAGCGTTTGGGAAGAATCCGTTTTATGTGACCGCCACTTTTTACACACCGCAACATCTGATCAACGTGATCCGTGAGGCCCTGGACGGCAGGGAATTTACCATTGAATGGACTTGCACGGGCTTGCCCGAGTGGTTTCCGCTCCAGCAATGGTCGGTGCCTTATGGCGATTTCTTTGGACTGTACGTTAAACTGTTGTCATGATGGAATTTACAGATAACGGGAAAATAACGGATGAGTTTTTCAAAGCTCACATTTATCCGTTTTGCGGACAAGCACGCGAGGAAGTCAGGGTTGGTCCTGCCTTTGGAACGGATGTGTCGATAGTAAAGCTTCCGAATGGTTACGAAATGGCCCTAACCAGCGATCCGCTGTCTTATCTTCCGGCCTTGGGGATGGAAGCCTCGGCTTGGTTGTCGGTTCAGTTGATGGCCAACGACATGGCAACAACAGGCGTGGCGCCACAGTATGCCCAGTTGGTTTTAAATCTGCCGTCGTCGGTTAGTGGCACCGACTTTGAGCGCTACTGGAAATACATCCATCATTTTTGCGAAAAGCTGGGGGTGGCCATTACCGGTGGCCATACCGCCCGCTATGAGGGATTGAACTCCACCATCTCGGGTGGAGGGACGATGATTGCCCTGGCCAAACAAGGGCAAATGCTGTGCAGTCAGATGGCTCGGCCCGGACACCGGATTGTGGTTACCAAGGAAGCAGCTTTGGTATCCACTTCCATCCTGGCCCGAAGTTTCCCGGAAACAATCAAGCATCAATTCGGAGAAGCAGTCTACGAAAAGGCTTGTTCTTTATTCTACCAAACCAGCTGTTTGCAGGATGGCTTGGTGGCTGCCCAAACGAATACTGACGGCAATCGAAGGGTTTATGCCATGCACGATGTCACCGAATGTGGCGTGCTGGGCGCCATTTATGAAATGGCCGTAGCCTCGGGCTGTGGCGTTGAGGTTGATCCCGGCTTGATTCCAGTTGGTGAGGCGCAGCAAGGGATTTGCGACTTGTTTAACCTCAATCCGCTGGAAGTGATTGGTGCCGGATCCATGATTATGGCCGTCAGCGAAGAAGGCGAGCGGCAAGTATTGGACGCACTGCATGCGGCAGGCATTGCCGCAACCAGTGTTGGCCGGTTTGTGTCAAAGGATTCAGGGATGAACCTTTTATCCGATGGAAAAACCAAGCCTTTGGTCCATGCCGGAACGGATCCCTACTGGAATGCCTTTTTCGAAGCTTTTAAGAAAGGAATGAAATGAAACATCAAGCGAAAAAAATAACCGGTGGCATCTACCTGGTGGTTGATCCGGCAATGGACACAAGCGAACTGCTTTTAAAACTTAAGCAAGCCATAACTGGCGGCCTAGGGACCATCCAAATCTGGGATCGCTGGCAAGCTGGCGCCAATAAAAAAGCGATCATCAGGCAAATCAAAGAACTGGCTCATGAGCGGCATATCCCGGTGCTGATCAACAACAACTGGGAACTGCTCAAGGAGCTTGAACTGGATGGCATTCACCTGGATCAAGCTGCCGAGGATCTTGAAGCGAGAAAAGCAGCACTCGGACGTTCGTGTCTTGTTGGATTGACCTGTGGCAACGAACTGGATTCGGTTGAATGGGCCATCGCCCACAAGCTGGATTACCTGTCGTTTTGCTCCATGTTCCCCTCAAAGTCAGCCGGAGCATGTGAGTTGGTGAGCCCACAGACCGTTGAAAAGGCACGTCGAATGACTTCCATGCCGCTGTTTGTGGCAGGCGGTATTTCCATCGAAAACATCGATCAGTTAAAGTCGACCGGCATGGATGGTGTGGCTGTCATTTCATCGGTGCTCAAAGCCGACAAGCCGGCGGAAGTGGTTGCCAGTTTTCGGAAAAAGTTGAAAAAAGAATAACAATCTTAAATTCGATATCAAATGAAGAAAGATTTGATCAATAAACTATGTTGTCCGTTTGACAAAAATGAACTGGAGCTGCAAATCTTTGCCGAAGACCTCTCCGAAGATATTCGGGAAGGAATTTTGATTTGCCCAAGCTGTAAACGTTATTATCCGATTATTCATGGCATCCCCATCATGAGCCCGGACGAATACCGCGAAAAAGAGCTGGAGCTTCCGATTATCAACCGATGGAAAAACCAATTGAAAACAAGTACGGTTGAAAACTTCCGGGTGATTGAAAAGTAGGATGTCGGCGTTGGATGATCAAAATGAAAGTCAGTGCCCTCTTTCCGTGATTGCTTTGAATATTTGTCTACGCTAACCATGGACTGTTCCACGAACATCATGGACTTGTCCATGGCAATCATGGACTGTTCCACGGTCTTCATGGACTTGTCCATGAGAAGCATGGAACACTTGCCGAAAAGTGTGGACTTTGGACCTCTCCTAAAACAGCTTGACAGATTTATACATTATTCCTGGTAAGTGTAAGTGGTTATTTTCCATTGACTGGTTCACAAATATATTTAATTTATACTTACTGGTTTTTGTTACTCATTTATCTTTCTTTCCTGGTTTGTACAAGCTGTTTGAAGATAAACCCGGGGAAGAGAGACAGGCAGGGAGACAAAACCTGCTTGTGCGTCTATTTTAAGCTTTAATCCCCGCTTTCACTTTCAGGTTTGTTGTGTGTTTCGGCTTTTTGTTTGGTCTTAAAATTTACGCTTTTTCCAGTGTTTTTTCAGTATTCCGTTTTGATGGTGAGCATCTGCCGGTAACATGAGATCGACAGTCTAAACATGCTTATGCCCGAAACTCCGTCGGGCTTTTGCCTACCTTCTGTTTGAATAGCCTGCTGAAATAGTGAATGGTCTGAAAGCCCAGATCATAGCTGATTTCCTTCACACTTTTGTTGGTCACCAGCAACAGTTCCTTGGCCCGCATCACTTTCAGCTCCAAATGATATTTATGGGGCGACATGCCGGTGTAGTTTTTAAACATCTTTCGGAAATAGGAATAGCCGATGTTGTATTCCCGTGCCATGTGTTCCATGTCCAGGTGCTGATCCACATTTTGACGAATCCGGAAACGGGCATCTTCAATAATGGCGGCAATGGGCTTCCCTTGAAATTCCTTCTGCTTTTCGAACGAAATCAAATAGCCTAGCATTTTCACCACCAGCCCCGAAGCGATTTGTTGAAATCCGGGATGTTCTTCGGCTACCAGGTCAAACACCTTATAATAGGTATCAATCAATTCTTCGCGAACACCAACGTGCAAAACCGGTTGGCTCTGATCGAACAAGGGGTGAGAAAGCAGTCGGTTGGCCAGTTCTCCGTCAAATCCGACGTAATGCTCCTGCCAGCCACTTTTGGCGTTGGGCTTGTAGCGGTGCCATACGCCCGGGCGAATGAGCAATACCGAACCGGCACGAATGTTAAACTTTCCCTCACGGGTTTCCATGACTCCGCCGCCGCGGGTAATATAATTCAACTGGTATTCCTGCAATACCCGGCCACTGTCCCAACTAAAATAATAGCCACTGGGATGTTTCATCGGCGGATACGACTGGCCGGGTTTGGCCAAATAGGCGCCGGCAACATTCAGGAATAGTCCCCAGTTCTGATCTTCCTCGCCAGCAGTCAGGTATTTAAAGAAGTCGTCCATTTTAGTATCAAAAAGTGTAAGCAATCTGCCAGAATGTGCATTGATGAAATCTAATAATCAAGCTATTTTTGACTTTCTACTTATGAAATCATAAAATCAAAATTACTAAATTCCTGTGGTAATCGCAGGATTAATCTAATGAAACTATGCAAGCTATTTTAGGAATTCTTTTTCATTCGCTTGGTGGCGCTTCATCCGGAAGCTGGTACATGCCCTACAACCTGGTCAAGAAATGGCGATGGGAAGTCTATTGGATTGTTGGTGGCCTTTTTTCATGGCTGATTATGCCCTTCATCGCGGTGTTGATCACCACGCCGGGATGGCAGGGAATTATATCAGCCGCTGATCCTTCGGTCGTTCGTACCACTTATATTTTAGGTGTTCTTTGGGGAATCGGAGGATTGACTTATGGCTTGGGCATCCGCTACCTGGGCATGTCGCTGGGCAATTCGGTCTTACTTGGCATTACCTCCCTGGTGGGCTCCTTGGGCTTGCCAATCCTTCGCGATATTGGCAGTTTGTCAGAAGTTTTACCTGCCGGAGAATCCCTGAGCGATATGTTGGCCACCCCCAGTGGTCGCGTGGTGCTGTTCGGTATTTTTGTGCTCATGATTGGGATTGTCCTTTGCGGGAAGGCCGGTTTAATGAAAGACAAAGGTCTTTTGGGCCACAAAGAGGGCGTTAATACGGAGTTTAAACTGACAAAAGGTTTGATTATTGCCGGAATTTCAGGCGTGTTAAGTGCCTTTTTTAGTTTTGGTATCGATGCCGGTAAGCAGATGGGGGAGGCCGTTCGCGAAATTGCCGTGACCAATCATTTTCCATTTGTCAGCGATGGCACTTACCTGTTTGAGAACAACATCATTTTCCTGGTTATTCTTTGGGGTGGCTTAACAACCAATTTAGTGTGGTCGCTCGCGCTGATCCTCAAAAATAAAACCGGAGGCGATTTTGTGGATGCATCATCACCACTGCTAAAAAACTACCTGTTCTGTGCTCTGGCCGGGACCACCTGGTTTCTTCAGTTTTTCTTCTACGGAATGGGAGAAACAAAAATTGGCAATGGCGCCAGTTCCTGGATTCTGCACATGTCAACCATCATTCTTACGGCCAACTTCTGGGGATTTTACCGGAAAGAATGGGCCGGAGTGTCGAGCAAAACCCGATCGACCATTTTCCTTGGAATTGGCCTGATTCTATTATCGATTATCATTATGGGTATTGCCAAAAGCGATTTCTTAAACTAAAACCGAAAGATGATGAATCGTTTAGCATTTAAGATGCACCTGAATGAAGGGCAAAAGGCCGAATATATCAAGCGTCACAACGAAATTTGGCCCGAACTGAAACAGCTCCTGAAAGATTCGGGCGTCAGCGAGTATTCCATTTTTCTGGATGCGGATACCAACACGCTTTTTGCTTTTCAGAAAGTAAGCGGTGAAGGAGGATCGCAGGATCTTGGACAGACGGAGATTGTTCAGAAGTGGTGGGCTCACATGGCCGATATCATGCAGACCAATCCCGATAACTCGCCGGTGAGCACGGCGCTGGAAGAAGTTTTTTACCTAAAGTAAGGTCACGGACCTTTTGTTATTTTCCTGAATGCTTTTATCTAAGGACCGTAAAGAATCGAAATATGGTATTCAATAACATACAACACATAAAAATCAAAATAAAATGAGTGAAACAGTACAACAAGCATACGAAATTGCGAAAAAGCAATACGCCGCCTTGGGCGTGAACACCGATGAGGTGATTCAAAAAATGGATGAAGTCGTTATTTCACTTCACTGTTGGCAAACCGACGATGTGGGTGGGTTTGAAACACCTGACGCGTCCTTATCGGGCGGCGGCATTCAGGCCACCGGAAATTACCCCGGGAAAGCCACCAGCCTGGCCGAAATGCGCGCCGACCTGGAGAAATCTTTAAGCCTGCTCCCGGGAAAACATCGCTTGAACTTGCATGCCATTTACGGCGATTTTGGCGGTGAACTGGTGGATCGTGATCAGATTGAGCTGAAGCATTTTCAAAGCTGGATTGACTGGTGTAAAAAAATGGGCATCGGCATGGATTTCAACGCCACCTGTTTTTCGCATCCGCGTGCAGCCGACGGGTTTACCTTGTCGAGCAAGAATGAGGATAACCGGAAGTTTTGGGTGGAACATGTGAAGCGTTGCCGGGCCATTTCGGCTGAAATTGGCAAGCAGCTGGGCACGCCTTGCGTGCACAACACCTGGATTCCGGATGGCAGTAAGGACGTTCCGATTGACCGCAACGGACACCGGGCTTTGCTGAAAAAATCGCTCGACGAAGCGATGGCCGTTGACTATCCGAAAGAACACATGAAGGACGCGGTGGAAAGTAAGCTGTTTGGCATTGGCGCCGAATCAATGACCGTGGGCTCGCACGATTTTTACCTGGGCTATGCCATCCAAAATAACAAACTCATTTGCCTGGATATGGGGCACTTCCATCCTACAGAGCAAGTTGGCGACAAAATCTCCTCTTGTCTTCAATTTGTTGACGAAGTGCTGCTGCACGTCTCACGGCCGGTACGTTGGGATTCCGACCATGTGGTCACCCTCAATGAGGAAGTGCAAATGATCGCTTCGGAAGTGATCCGCAACAACTTCCTCAAGCGGGTAAATATCGGGCTCGATTTCTTTGATGCGTCCATCAACCGCATCGGCGCCTATGTGATTGGCACCCGTGCCGCCAAGAAAGCGTTTCTTTTTGCCTTGCTCGAACCCACTTCCATGCTGAAGGAAATGGAAGAAGCAGGCCAAAATTTCGAACGCCTGGCCATGCTTGAGGAACTAAAAACCAAGCCTTTTGGCGCGGTGTGGGACTATTACTGTCAGCAAAGCCAGGTTCCGGTAGGGGAGCAGTATATTACTGAAATTCAACAATACGAAAAAGACGTCTTAAGCAAACGCGGATTCAATTAAGCTTTTTCATAGAAATCAAAAAGTGGTTGTTGGCAGGAAACTTGTTGGCAGCCACTTTTTTGTTTGGGTCAAGAATTTTACACAATTATTAGCTTTCGTTTGCACTTTGGCGGTAACAATTCCCTTACCTTTGGATTTCATTTCAAGAATCAGAATCATATGAACATCGTCCACCGACTTTTGGCCCTTCTGGTCGTTTTGCTCCTCACCAGCTCGTGCGGTATGCAAGCCAAGCTGAATCGCGATTTCAAAGGGGAGCCGATGGAAGCGCTTGCCGAAACCTTTGCTGATTTGACTCCGGCCAAAATATCCATGACAAACGGGCATACGAAAGTGATTTATACAAAAGAAGAACGACTGGAAGGCACCACCATCAGCCAGGGCGTAAATACGCTGGATCCCATTCACTCCCCATCGGTTACCAAAGTGGAGCAATTCATTTTTATTGTTGATGAAAATGGGGTGGTAATCAGCACCAAGTATGAGAGCAGCTACAAAAGATTATAAAATGAGAGAATATTTTTAAATAAAACCATTCCGATAATCGATTTTTTTTTAGTTTTGCACTCACGTTTGACAAACGGGTGAACCACCCGGCAAGTTCTCAACAAAAATGCCCAGATGGCGGAATTGGTAGACGCGCTAGTTTCAGGGACTAGTATCCTTCTGGATGTGCAGGTTCGAGTCCTGTTCTGGGCACACTTCGAAATTCAAATAAAAACAAAAGCGCTTAAATTCAATGATTTAAGCGCTTTTGTTTTGAGGTAAATACTCAAAAAACTTCATAAAAAGTCATGTAAAAAGGTGCGAAATCGAGACCATGACTTTCAAACTTGTGCTATGGTCGCGATAAATCACGCAACGAATTGATTTAAACCATTTTATTTGGTTCACTTTGACCCATTTTAGTGCTTTCTAAAAAGCCTCAAATGGGGTATTTTTAATTGGTTACCGCGGCCATTTTTTTGTTTATCGTTAAACACACAAGTTATGAAGATTGTAATTAATTATTTTTTCAGAAAAGGGAGGAAAACTTCCGGGGGTAAATCACCAGTGTATTTAAGATTTACTTTCAACAACAAACGGGTAGAACTCTCCACTGGGATTTTTGTTTCTACGGACAGCTGGGATAAGCGAAAACAAAGAATAAAAGAGAAAACTCCGGGAAGCAGGGTCTTAAACGATCGGCTGGATAAAATAAAGACCGAAATTCAGGATATTTTCAATCTGTTAAGATCAACCAATGAGGATTTTGACGTTGACACAATCAAACAGAAGCTACTGAAAATACAGGAATCTAAAGGTATTTTAGATGTCTTTGACTACTATTTGGATAGTATCTTGGCCAAATTAAGGAAGGGTTATTCGATGGAAACCTATAAGCATTACAAATCTTCCAGAAAGCGTCTGGCCGATTTCATTGAACTAAAGTTAAAAAAGTCCGATGTTTCGGTTCAATGCATTGATTACAAATTCCTAAATGCCTTCGATGTTTTCATCAAAAAGGAATTTAATAATACTCAAAATAC
>NZ_LGIA01000058.1 GCF_001270965.1 Sunxiuqinia dokdonensis
TCTGACAACCAATCACGGTGACGTGGTCTTGTTTTTCAATCGTTATTCCGGTGAAAAATGGGATGGCCTGGTGCAATTTTTATAGTTTGATATTTCCAATCATGCAGCCCACAAATATATTGAAATTGAAGGGCATTTTTTCTCAGCGCTTTTTTTGCTGAAAAAGTATAAACCGCAGGCTGATCCCGTTCATTTTTATATCCTGAATATCCGCTTACGGAGTTGGTCACCGTCCATTTTTCATTGCTGAATTCGAATCCGGCACTGTACATCAACGCATCGTTTTGGAGGTTGTTCATATCGTTGGTTTGCCACGAGTAAAAACCAAACGATGCAAATGGCAAACCGTTCATTCTCCCCATCAAATGGGGAACTTCCTTTGAAAAACTGAAATCAAAAAAATATCCGGGGCTGTCGCTGTACCGGGCAGCATCAAATGGCCTGCCCGAAGCCGTTTTACCGACCATACGCACCAAGGTATTCGGAAACTTGCGGTCCTTCACCAACTGAATCGAAGTTCCAAAATACAGATCGCCGATAGCCAGCCCATTTCCATCGCGGTCGCGGGCAGCCCGCTCATCCCGAATGGCATCTGACATGGCATAATGTTCAAGCCAAACGCCGTACACCTCAATTGCAATTTTATCCGAAAACGGAAAATAAAAACGACCAGCCAGGTTTTGGGTGTGATCTCCTTTTCGAAAATGAAAGTCGGAACTCAGCTTCACACTTTTTGCTTTTTCAAGCAAGCCGTTAGCCACATCAGGAACTGGCAGTGCGTTGGGGCCTAAATAACCGGGGCTTATGGTAAGAAAACTGCGCCAGCCGGGCATGCCAGACTCCCAGCCGTGTGTTTCATTCCACCACGACCAATCCTCCTGCGCCTGCGCACAAACGATCGAGAAACAGGCAAGTGTAAAAAATATTAGTCGCTTCATCAAGCTGATTTTGTAGAGAATTAGTTCTGGCGACCTCACCGTTGGAGATAGACAAACATGGCGCTCCTATCCATTTCTGAAATAGACGACAAGCTATTTCCATCGTAAAAGCCAGGCCAAAGATAGGAATCACCCGATCAATGGCATAAAAAAAACTCCCATGGCTGTGGGAGTTTCGTATGCTATAGATTCAATTTTTTTCGAATCGCTTTCGGAATGGCGTCTTTGTGAACCATGATGCTCATGGTTTTGTATTGAACGTAGGGTTTCGACGCATAAAAAAATCCATCGTAATTATTGTAATCACCCCACGAATTCTTCACTTTGTAATAGACCGTTCCGTCCTGATCTTGGGCTGTGCCAACAAGCAACATGCCGTGATCGTCGGTGGTTTGGTAGTTGTCAAAAGCTTCCTGACGCATTTCCTGCGTAATTTTTTTCTCCGGACCGGGTTTCTCCAGCCTGTATAGTTCGGTGTTCTTTTCACTTTCCGATAAGCTTTCCCAACGGGCAATTTCCGCATCGCTCATTTCTTCCTTGTCAACGGCAGGAATAACAGCCACGCCCTTTTTAGATGTGCTGAAACCTTTTTCACTCACATCAGCAGCCCAGGCTACCGTATAACCATTGGCCAGCGAGTGATCGATAATTTCTTCAAACTCATTCAAAGGAACATTGTACACCTCATCCCACATCCAGTTGTCCGGAACTTCAATAATAAACTTGGAATAAAACGGATGGTGTGTGTATGAACTCACTTCAACATAGTCGTCCATGTTAAGCCCCACGTAATCAAGCGCAAAACTCATGGGCGTGTATGTTGTTCCCTTGTATTCGAAGCTGGCCGGAATTTCGCCCAAATAGGAATCCAGCGTTCCGCGAAGCGATTCGCGCCAAGCCGAGCTTAATTTTTTATTCGGATTCTCAATGATCCCTTCCACCTGTTTCAAAAGCACCTTATCCATTTCGCCGTGAACGTGCTTGGATTCACCATAATTTAGGCCCGTATAAACTTCTTCGGGAACGATTCCATATCGTTTAATGACCTGCGTCACATCGTGAAAAGCACCGCCAGCCGAAAAGTTCAAATTGCCGTGCAGACGTACATATTTCTGTGCTTTTTCATCGTAAGTGTGCCACACGATAAACATTTCGGAGAGATCAACTTCCGGTCCACCTTTGCGAAGGATTTCGGCCTCAAGAAAGCTTAATCCGGAAAACGACCAACAGGTCCCCGAACGATATTGATCTTTCACCGATGTGTTTGGAATTTCATTGATTAGAGAGAATTGATAGCCTTCAGGCTTTTCATTGTCCTGCGCACTGACCATCCCCACAGAAAAGGCTGCAATCCACGTCAACAGCAGGAAATTTCTAAAGTTGTTCATAAATAAATAGCGAATAAAGTATATAAAAAGTTGGCCAAATATACTAAAATCCTGTGCATTGCTTAAACAATACCTCAACCTAAACAATGTTAATTTTAGTTAATAATTGAACTCAAAACCTCCATTAACGCAACCGTAGTTGTAATTTGTCGATCTTGAAGATTCTTATAAACATTTGTTGTCTATCGGCAGTTTTAATTACATGCAAAGCCAAGGAAAAAGCAGTTCTTGGTAAATCAAAGGCAAAAAAGACTGAAATGAAGAATTTAAATTGGTTGTTGATGCTTGCTCTTTTAATGCAGGCTTGTGCTTTAAAAAAGCAGGCTGTGCCTACGGGTCAGTATTTTGGCGAACTGCCCTGTGCCGACTGCCCGGGTATAAGCTACACACTCAGTTTGAACAAAAATTTCACCTACAGCGAAACCACTCGCTACCAGGGACGCGAAGCCAGCGACTTTCGGGATTCCGGGAAATATGAGCTTATTAACGACACCATTGTCAAACTCACCAGCAAGCCCGAGCACTCGGGTTTGAGGCAATTTGTTGCCAAGAACAATCAACTGTTTATTCTCGATCTGGAAGGAAATCCCATTGAGTCGAGTTATGCCAATTGGTATATTTTAACCAAAGATAAACCGTCTGCTCAAGTCGAAAGCCAACTGAACACGACTTGGGAATTACAACTGATAAACGATCTTCCGGTAACGGTTGAAGATAAACTCCCTTACCTGGAGTTTCAACTCAACGAAGGCCGGGTTAGTGGATTTGGAGGTTGCAACCGAATGAATGGCCCCGTCCAACAATCAGGCAACACGCTGAAATTCGGGATGATTATGACCACCAAGATGGCCTGTCCTGACCTTGAGACCGAAAGTCAGTTTCTGAAATTACTCAACAACCGGACGTGGAGTTACAAGATTGAGGGCTCAAACCTAGTCTTAACCGATGGAGACGAGCAACTTGTTTTCACTCAAAAAAAGTGAGCCCAACCCCTCCACATCAAACAATCGTCACAGCTCAAAAAGGAAAGTGAATCATGCTGAAAATTGATATTTCCATGAGTGATTGTTCGCATTTAGGTGTACCAGTAACAGACGGCGAAGTGAAGATACAAAAACAGACTTCGTTCTTTTGAAAGAGGTGGTAGATAGCTACTATACCCGATGTGAAACCTAAATAAAAACAAAATCACCCGAACATGAAATTTACGCTTAAAGTCCTGTTGCTGATCTTACCTTTTTTTTCTATGGCTCAAGATTGGCAAATGAAACAGGCTCCGCTCATGACCAACTTTTCACAAGACATTGATCCGGAAAACGTGTTACCGGAATATCCCCGGCCTCAACTTGAACGCAGCAGTTGGAAGAATCTTAATGGTATTTGGCAGTTTCAGCCGGGAATCGGTGCTCAGGACCCCTTACCCGCAGGAGACTTAACACGCAGGATCTTGGTTCCGTTTGCCATTGAATCCGCTATTTCAGGCGTGATGGAACACCATCCGCGCATCTGGTATCGCCGCCATTTTATTGTACCTGAGAGCTGGAATGGCCAACGCATCCGATTAAACTTTGGAGCGGTGGACTACGAAGCGGAAGTTTTCATCAACGGCACCAGC
>NZ_LGIA01000059.1 GCF_001270965.1 Sunxiuqinia dokdonensis
TTTAAGGATTGACTAATTAATACGATTCAGCATTGTCCTGGAAACTGGATTTGAGCAGAGACCGCGCGGACCAATCCATCTTCCAACTGAGGGACGCAAAGCTGCTTACCACATTGAGTTCAAAAGGGCAAGGGGCATCCACATTACAAAAACCGGATAACCATTGAGCACATTTATCCCTTCGGGCATGAGCTTCTTGTAGGGTTACAGTAAAATGTCTATAGTTTCGCTGGCAAAAGTTCGTGTAGTTTGTTGGCCTTATGGTCCGGGATTTTGTCCAGTGTTTGCCTGAGCCAGGCAAAAGGCTCTACCTGGTTGATCTTGCAGGTAGCCAGCAGGGAGTAAATCATGGCGGCCTGTCGGGCGGCATCATGGGAACCGGCGAACAGGTAATTTTTCCTGCCCAAAGCTACGGGGCGGATGCTGTTCTCGATCAGGTTATTGTCAATTTGGAAACGGCCATCTTCAATATATCTCTCCAGGCGTGGCCACAGGTTTAGGGTATAAGCCACAGCCTCGCCAATGGCACTTTTGGGCAGTACCTGGTAGAGTTGTTCCCTGAGCCAGACTTCCATCTGCCTTAGAACAGGCACGGCTTTTTCCTGCCGGAGTTTTTTAATCTGGTCTGCATCCAGTTCTTTTTCCCGGGCCTGTCGTTCAATTTCATAAAGCTGCCCAAACATCAGTAAAGCCGTTTCGGCACGTTGGGGATCATTGTCTTTGGCATGATCAAACTTGCGGCGTGCATGGGCCATGCAGGCCAAAAGGGTGATCTTCTCTTTGTTTTTTAAATTGGAGTAAGCCTGATACCCGTCGGTTTGCAGGTAACCGGAATAATTTTCAAGCATCTGATCGGGACCTTCCCGCCCGCGGCTGGGACGATAATCAAACAGTACCAGATTTCCCCCCGGGTCATAATAAACCCAGTGATAGCCTTTGTGGGTTGATCCCGGCTTGTCTTTGGTTAAAACACGGATGGGCGTTTCGTCAGCCATCAGGTAACCGGCTGAGAACACTTGTTTTTTCAATACTTCATACAACGGTTCGAGCAGGCCGCATTAAACCAGCCGTTGATAGTTGACTCAGCTACAATGACATCCTGGCGTTTGAGTATTTGCACCAGCCGGTAAAACGGCAGATGGTCGACAAACTTGCTGATCAGCAGGTAGGCCAAAATGCCTGCCCCCGCATTGCCTTTGGGAATGGGAAGCGCGGGAAGATCAGCCACCGTGATTTGTGTTTGCTCGTCACTGGAAGCCACCACGTATTTGGGGCGGACGATCCGGCGCACATAAATGGTGGCCGGTTCGTATTCCAAAACTTCAGTAACAGCCTGGCCAATTTTTTTAGCCCCTTCGGGAAGCCCTTCCGGTTCGATCACTTCTTCCCGGCGCGGCAGATGAGGGGCCAGTTCTGCCCGTAGCGGCTGCTTTTTATCTTTGGCAGGCTTGCTGCGGGTGTAGGTGATTTCTTCCTGCTGCTTTTTTTCTGCTTGTTCCTGCGGTAAGTCGAACAACCGGTACTGGCTGGGATCAGTGGGGATGAAGCGTTCTTTTTTGGCCCCGAAAACCATGCGACGGAGCTCGGCAAGCTGGTGACTGAGCAGCTCAACCTGCTGTTTCATCTCCAAGTATTCAGACTTGGGTATAGTGATCATTTCCTTGCTTGCCATGATAGCAAAAATAATCACTTAACCCTTTTAATCATTGCATTTAAAAGTCAATTTATCAACTGTGTTTTGTGGTAAAAAACGACGTCGTTTTCTTGCATGTTCCAGCGAAATACCAGTAACCAGCATCACCAGTTCGCTGTAATCAATGGAAGATGATATGCCTGTTTGCGGCCTGGCGGGAAGCTCAAAAGTTCCTTTTTCAAGCCGCTTGTAGAAAAGGACAAAGCCACCGGATTCCCAGCGCAGCAACTTAATGCGGTTACGCGTTTTATTGATGAAAATATATACATCGCCACTCATGGGGCTCTTACCCATGGCCCCATGGACAATCCCGCACAGCCCATCAAAGCTCTTGCGCATATCGGTGGGGTTTTGATAAAGAAAATACCTGGCCGAAGAAATCGAAAACATCGCTTAAAGATTGACCAGTCCTTTGAGTGTGGCAACCGGGATGGTGGAAGGAAGCAAAAGCTCCACCCCGTTGGGATAGCGTAGACTGATACTGGTTCCGGTAACAGCCCCCAGCTGGATAAAACCACCGGAGCCCACGTCTTCTTTGTCTCGCT
This sequence comes from Sunxiuqinia dokdonensis, assembly GCF_001270965.1. Lineage (GTDB taxonomy): Bacteria > Bacteroidota > Bacteroidia > Bacteroidales > Prolixibacteraceae > Sunxiuqinia > Sunxiuqinia dokdonensis. The sequence goes on from NZ_LGIA01000059.1 coordinate 2,239, forward strand.
TGCTGATCCAGTACCGTAAAGTATGCAGGTTCACGCCTTCTTCCTGTGCAAAAGCCGTTTGGCTCAGCCCACTTTGTTGCCTCCTGTCAACCAGGGCATACATCTGCTCTGTCTTTTCCTGAGTGTTCATCTTTTTTTGATGACAAAGTCGGCCACAGATTACCCGTCATGCAACACGTTGATGGCCGAAGGGATACGAGCACATATCGAGACCCATTCAATCAAAAATATCATAAAACACTACAAATCAATATTCAACAAACTTATACGCGAATTCCGGTAGAATCATACATAAAAAAAAAGCTCTGAAAGAATATGTCTTTCAGAGCTTTTTGTCGGGAACAAAAGCGAGCTCAATTGTACCTTTTATCTTCTTATCTTGATAAGTCCGGTAGTTCTCAATTTACAACCAAGACACCCCCGTTTTCCGGTATCTCCAGTTCGACTTCCTGCTTTTTACCCATTTTTACAGAAGCGACCTGCCCATTCAGATCCGCATCATCATGATAAACCTGCATCTGCGCTCCCGCTTCAATCATCGGTAGCGTCACTTTCAACTTGATGGTTTCCTTTTGTGCGTTGATGCCGGCAATGTACCATTTGTTACCCTTACGGCGTGCCAATACAACATATTTTCCCGGGTAACCATCAATCAAACGAACTTCATCCCAGGTTGAGGGCACTTCTTTCATAAAGTTGATCGCCCATTCCGGAGCGTCGGTCAGGTTGTTGGGTGCCAATGCAAAGTGTTGCACGCTGCTTTGAAACAGCACCGCAGTTGCCAGCGCAAACACATCTGAAGTTATGCGCTTGGATCCCCGGTTGGGCGTATTATTACCATTGTAGAATTTATTGAGTGCACTGCCACCAAAATCCATGCTCGCGACTGTATTCCGTATAAATGGGTGCAAACAAGCACTAAAGGCCTCATTGTTGCAGGCGCCTTGCGAAAAATGGAGCATCTCGCTGGCCAAAACCGCTTCACTCGAAGCAAAATTGGGATACATGCGCTCCCAACCACGTGGCAGCGTGCAGCCATGAAAAATGACCATAATCCCAAAATCATTCGCATCGTACAAAATATCTTCATATTGTTTCATGGTCACTTGCTTGTCGCCTCCAAAAAAGTCAACCTTGATTCCTTTCACACCAATCCGCTGCATCCAGGCCATCTCTTTGCGGCGGGCAATCGGGTTGTCCATGATGCCACGCGGACCTTGAGGCGCATCGTTCCAGTAGCCGTTGGAGTTGTACCACAGGTAGAGCGCAACATTTTTACTTTTGCCGTATGCTGCCAATTCTTCAATTTTGTCGCGCCCAATTTGCGTGTCCCAAAGGGCATCCACCAAAATAGTTCCATACCCCATTTCAGAACTGAAATCGATGTATTGCTTTTGTACGTCGAAAACAGTACCGCCATCCATTTTAATAATCCAACTCCAGGAGCCTTTGGTGTACTCGTATTCCTGCGAAGCCTCGTAACGTGGCTCAACCACGTCGAACGGAACAGTCGTTTCAACGATGGGTGTCAAGCTTTCGCCAAGGGTAATGGTACGCCATGGGGTTTCGCCCGGCAGTGGAATGCCAGGAGCTACCGTTCCATTTCCATTATTTTCTCCTTCCTGCGGAAACCCGATGGTGTATAAACCATCGGCATGACCAATCAACCTGCTGGCGCAATAGCGGCTATCCACGCCGGTTTCAGAAATCAACACCCAACCGTTGTCGTTCACCTTAAAAAGACAAGGAAATGTGTACCCGTTTCCCCAACCGTTTTCGCCCATGGGAGCATCAACCGTGTAGGAAGTTTCGTAACTGGGTGAAGTGCGGGCGAAGCCGCCCATTGGGGCACTTTGCGGACAAAGAAAAGTGGTGGTTCCCTCAGGCAAAACAAAGCCGGAAGTTTCCTCGTTTACAACACAGCTTCTCCGGTCGTGCTGCGGAAATACCTGATATCGAAACGCCACATCGTTGTTGCTCACCCTAAACACAAGGTCAAATGCAGGCTTGTCGTCTTTCGAGAAAGAAAAAACCTGCTCATTGGCCTGGTAGTGTACCTGGCTCTTTTTGATGTTAGGCAAGGCGTACGATTCATCGAGCGCTTGACTGCTTCCGTTTTCGCCAAGCACCAAACCTTGGGTGAAATCCCCCACATTGGTTTTCAGTCCGATAGGCGAAGGTTTCAGAAACAACTTCCCATTGTAGTCAATTTGATAAGTTGGAACTCCAGCGTTGACGGAGACCGTTACCTTCAACTTTCCGTCAGGACTCAAGATCGTTTGATCGTCGGCCTTTGATGTACCGATGATCAGAAAAATAAAAAATAAAAAAAGGCTGATTTTATACATTCTGGTTGATGTTAAAAATTTATTCATGATCAATTATTTAATTGCTATTGAATACGTTTTTCCGGCCTTGGTCGGTAAATCGTACACATGCGTTTGCTGAAGGTTTAGCTCATTCAAGCGGGCGGCATCCGAAATCAACGGTTTTTCAACTTGCGTCGTTTCGAAAAACGGATTGGGATTGGTGCCTGCTGCTGCTACCAACCCATCGCCTGCTGCCTGAACCACTTCATTGGGAACTCGAATACGACAGTTTCCACCTAAAGTTGATTTGATCTCAATTTTTTGGACTTCCCCATTCCTCCATGTAAAACTCACTTCAAAACCGCCCGGAGTACGAAGTCCGGTAATTTCGCCATCCTTCCATTCATCGGGCAAAGCGGGTAGAAAATGAATGGCACCATCGTGGCTTTGGAGCAACATTTCGGCAATACCGGCCGTGCAGCCAAAGTTTCCGTCAATTTGAAACGGTGGGTGAGCATCAAAAAAGTTCGGATAGGTTCCACCATTTCTTCCGCCATTCACCGGATCAACCAGCGTCAACTGGTCTTTGATCAATTTCATCGCGTGGTTGCCATCGAGCAGGCGGGCCCAGAAATTCACCTTCCAGCCCATCGACCAGCCTGTTGACACATCGCCCCGATGAATCAGGGTTGTGCGCGCCGCATCAAAGAGCTCAGGCGTGGCATAGGGCGTAATCTGGTTGCTGGGGTAAAGCCCGTACAGGTGCGACACATGCCGATGTTTGTCATTCGGATTATCCAAATCCTGCATCCACTCCTGCAACTGTCCGTGTTGGCCAATTTGCATGGGCGGCAGTCGATCGAGGATTTGTTGAAAATCAGCCATCAACTCCTGGTCTTGATCTAATAAGGAGGCCGCTCTGATGGTTTTTGAAAACAAATCGAAGAGAATTTGATTATCCATGGTGGCGCCGGCAGTGATTGAAGGACGGCCAGCAGGTGCATTCTCCGGCGAAATGGACGGGCTGACCACCAACCATTTGTGTGTTGGCTCTTCAACCAAAAAATCCTGGTAAAACTCACAGGCCGATTTCAGGATGGGGTAAACCGATTCGAGGTAGTTCAAATCGCCACTGTACCAATACTTTTCCCACAAATGCTGCGAAAGCCAGGCACCTCCCATGGGCCACATGCCCCAAAAAGCACCATCAACTACACCGCTGATTCGCCAGATATCGGTATTGTGATGGGTGACCCAACCTTTGCTTCCATACATATCGCGGGCCGTTTGTTGTCCGGTTTCCGACAGCTCTTTCACCATTTGAATCAGCGGCTCGTGCAGTTCCGTCAGGTTGCATTTTTCGGCCGGCCAGTAATTCATTTCGGTGTTGATGTTGATGGTGTATTTGCTGTCCCATGCCGGATTGGTGCTTTCGTTCCAAATACCTTGCAAATTGGCGGGTTGTCCCCCCGGTTGCGAACTCGAAATCAACAAGTACCGACCAAACTGGTAGTACATCGAAACCAGCTCGGGATCGTGGGTTGTTGAGAAATTTTTGATGCGCACATCGGTGGGTTGTTGCGCTGCCGGCGAAGTCCCCAAATCAAGACTGGCCCGGTTAAAATATTGCTGATAAGCATCAACATGATTCTTCAGCAATTTTTTGAAGGATTTCTTTTCAGCTGCTACCAAATAGTCCACACATTTTTCGGTTTCGTTGGCCGTAAGCGTTTGATAATCGACAAAGTTGGTGGCTGTTGAGATGAGGATCAGCACTTCATCAGCATCGCTCACCTGAATTACGCCTGCATCTGCCGATGTTGTCCCCCCTTTGTTGATCATCTGGGCCTGTGTGGTAAATTTCACTTGCCCGGCAATCCCTTCGTGACTACCCGACAGGCCTGTCATTTCCAGGGTATTGGCATTAAGTACCGTGGCCGATTTTTGCAATGGCCCATTCAAATTGGCATCAAAGGTTAGCATACCGGGCTTGTCGGCAGTCAATCGCACCACAATCACCTGATCGGGTTGCGAAGCAAACATCTCGCGTTTGTAGGTCACGCCATCAAGCTGGTAGGTGGTGGTAAAAACCGCTTGCTCCAGATCAAGTTCGCGGTAGTAATTTGTATAGCCTTGATGTCCGTCAAAGCGAAGATTCAGATCGCCAACCACTTGATACATGGAACCATTGCGCCCGGTCATCATATTCTCGTTGACCATTTTTTCGGCTTCGTGGTATTGACCATCGAAAATAAGCTGCCGGATTTCGGGCAAAACCTCCAACGCCTTGGGGTTGTCGTTTCGCGAGGGCCCACCCGACCAAAAAGTCTCTTCGTTCAGCTGAATCTTTTCAGCGGCCGGATCACCGTAAATCATGGCGCCCAGCCTCCCATTGCCAATCGGGAGCGCTTCGTTCCAAACCGTCGCCGGTTTGTCGTACCACATCTTTAGTTTTCCGCCTTTAGTGGCCCATGCCTGACTGCTTATAAGAAAAAAGCTTGCAAAAAGCCACACGATTAATCTCAATTCTAATTTTCTCATCTTTAATGTTTTATTAGTCGTACATAGTAAACTCCGCCGGCCGTATTTCCGGGTAGTGACTGAAATTTCACCCTAATGTTTTCCTTTCCCTTGACCATGGAGTCAGGAATGGTGTATTCCACATCCTGAAATCTTGATTGATTCCAGCGGCCGGTATTGTCTTCAGTCCGTAGTTTTTCATCATCAATGTAAATATCAAATTTCCGGGCGCCCCATTCCGCGCCCCAATAGCGAACAATCAGGCTCAGGTCAGTTTCCGAATTTGTTTTCATTTCGTAGCTAAAATAACCGCCATTACGGGCATCGCGAAAAGATTCATGGTTGGCATTGCCCGAATTCGATTTTTCGTGCTGCATGGCGTGGTCGGTTTCGGGCTGTTGTTCGCCGGTAGCAACAAAGTCGACGGTGCGTTTTTCCAAAGCTATTCTCTCACTTTCAATGGTTGCCAATGAATCGACGTACGACTGGTAGCCATTGTTCGTGAGCGCTAACCAGTAAATCATGTACCGTGCATCGTGAACATTTGCAAAAGGCTCCAGCGTCACGTCAATCGGATTCACCATTTCAACATGAAGTCTGAAATTAAGTGGTTCACCCTCAAGTGGTTCCAACTTGCCGGCCATGTTTTCAATATCATCGTCAACCAGAATTGGAGCCTGGTCAACCGGCAACAGTTTACCGCTTGTGTGTTGCGCCCATCGCCCATCATCGGCCAGCAGTCCTTTTAAATCTTCGGTGCCTGTTTTGGCGCCAAGCAATATGGGGCCATGCATAAATGCGACGTAGTTAGGAACATTGGGCAAACGCTCCATGGTATTGTGCATGGGTAATTCAACCACAACCTCATCGCCTTTCTTCCATTTTCTGTCAATACAGATATAAGAAGAAGGGTGAGCAGAATAACTCATAGCATTTCCGTTCACCGTAATTTTCAACGCTCCCTCTTTCACCCATTCGGGATATCTGACCATCAGTTTAAAGTCCGATGAACCCTTGGTCACCGTGAGTTTTGTACGATCGTCGTAAGGAAAATTCGTTTCCTGCCTGATGCTTATTTTTTTATCCTTCCAATTGAGTTCCGAAGCAATAAAAAGGTTAAGAAACAGTGAATCGGCCGCATGGGTGTAAATGAATTGGTTGTATTTACCATGGTTCTCCATTCCCGTGCCGACGCAACACCACATGGCATGATTGGGCGTAGAGTAAACCCGGTAATGCCGCGGACGGGCCGAGGTGAAATACACATAGCCGCCATGTTCCGGATGTTGGGTTGAAAGGATGTGGTTAAAAAGCGTGCGTTCGTAGTAATCGACATAGTGCGCCGATGGGCGTACGCGAAACAAATCTTCGGTCAATTTGAGCATGTTGTAGGAATTGCACGACTCCGGGCCGTCGGCATCGTGCACAAAATCAGCACAGGATTCGACACTGGGGAAGTGTTCCCTCCGGCTGTTTCCTCCAAACGCCAGGGAACGATTTGCCACAATGGTTTCCCACGAAAAGCGGCTTGCTTCATCGTATTTCTGATCCCCATCGAGCTCCGCAATCCTGGCAAACCCTATAAACTTTGGAATTTGTGTATTGGCGTGCTTGTTGTCGAGATTGTCAATCGCATTCGACAAAGGCTCCAGAAACGCGTTGTGCGAATACCTTTTTGCTGCTGTCAGGTACTTTTCATCACCCGATATTTGATAGGCATCCGCAAAAGTTTCGTTCATCCCGCCATATTCATGATTAAGAACCGACTGCATTTGCTCGTCATTCAGGGCCGAAGTGATGTCGATTCCCCAATCGCAAAATTTTAAAAACATCGACTTTGCCTCTTCGTTGTCGCAATAAAGCCAGGCATCTCTCAAGCCGGCATACATTTTATGTAAATTATAATAAGGTGCCCAGGCAGAAAAATATGCGCTGAAATCGCCTTTCTTAAACGCCGACCACAATTTTGCACTGTTTGGAAAACCGCCCAGGTAGCCCACACCCCACTCGGCATGATTAATCGCATTTGCTTCCTGACAGGTTTTAAGTTCCGAAAGCATATATTCCATGCGTGTCCGGCACTCTTGGTTGCCCGTGGCCGCATAGTTCATGGCCATAGCCGACAGGTAGTGTCCAGCCACGTGCCCATCAAGTCCTTCCCAGTTGGGATAGCTTTTGGCCTTTTCGGGCAAGCCTGCCTCTTTTCGATAAGGGGCCAGCAAACGGTCAACATCGTATTGCAGCAGCACCTGGATGTTCAGGTCGCGGGCATGTTTAAACGGCCCGTCAAGCAAGCTCACATCCGATAGCGGAAATTCATTTTTATAAAGCTTTTCCTGTGCTTGAATCGCGTTGCAAAAAACCAATAAGCCAAACAATAAGCCAAACTTTATTTTTATCATCCGAATCAATTCCATTTATTCATTTTGGTTCCTGGGTCTTCTTTATTCAAATTCGACCTTAAATACCGTGGCCAGCTCGTCCATGTCTGATGAGGCCGGAGTTGTAATGGCTATACCATCCGGTGTTTTAGCCCACTTCAATTCGACACCACTCCCCACAACCGAAACGCGTTTAATATTTGATTCGGCAAGGTGATGAATATCGAAGGTTGAATTAGCTTCGGGTAGCCCCAGTGAATACACAAACAGGTTCTTTTGATCTTTTGAAACGGAAAAACGGATGTCGTTCTGGTTGTAATCCATGGTTGCTGTTTGACCTCCGAACTGACTGGCTTCGAATTCGGCCCTGCCATAACCAAAGGTGCTGTAGGCACGGGTTTCATAAACTGCTTCCTCGTGTTTTTCAATCCAGTGGCCAATTGCCGCCAGTACTTCGCGTTGCGCATCGGGTATCACACCGTTTGCCATGGGCGAAATGTTCAGCAGTACAATCCCCCGTTTGCTCCAAACATCAATCATATTACGGATCACCAGCGCCGGGTTTTTGTAGGTTTGCCCGTTGGTGTAACACCAGCTCCCATAGCTGATGGTAATGTCCGTTAACCAATAATCGTCCGAAAGTTCGGTTTTTCCACCTTGCTCCATATCCAGGATGCCAACATTGGCCGGCAGGTCTTCTTGCTTGTAGTTCACAATGGGCTGTTGCCCGCGCGACACCGCCGTATTAAAATGATGAGCCACCATTTTCTGCCGGTAATTTTCAGGAATTTCATCCAACCATGAATCAAACCAGATCATATCAGGCTCATATTCATCAACCACTTCGTTCACCTGGTTTAGCCAGTATTCGTGAAATTCATCGGCTGGAATATTACCATACAGCAAGCGCAGTTTCGGGTCTGTAGTAGAAGTAATGTAGTCGGGGTGATAAGGAAAATGACTGTTCCAGCAAGGATCGGGCGTGTTTTTGGCCCATGCTGCGGTGTCGGTGGCATAGCGCTGAAGCAACCTGGCGTGATGAAAAGTGGCAATGGTTTGCATATCGCGCTTTTTAAGTTCGGAAAATAATTCACCTAAAATATCCTTTTCGGGCCCCATATCCTTGGCATTCCACGGATTCACCTGACTTCCCCACATCGCAAAACCATCGTGGTGCTGCGCGACCAGCCCCGCGAAACGGGCGCCTGATTTTTCAAACAGATCAGCCCACTCCCCGGCATTAAAATGCTCGGCCTTAAACATGGGGATAAAATCATGGTAATTGAATTCGCTTAAGGGCCCG
>NZ_LGIA01000060.1 GCF_001270965.1 Sunxiuqinia dokdonensis
GGGTGCTATACCGTAGTTGATTCCAAGCTTCATCGAATTCTCCGCAGCCTGTTCAATCGTCAATCCGCCTTTCAGGTGAACATGAAAATCGATAACGGGAAAGTTCGCCATATGCAGCTTGGTGATTTTGTTGTCCCATTCCTTATCTACGGGCGGCATTACGACATCGCCTTCGGGCAGCACTTTCAGCTGAATATCTTTAAAATAAACGGTGCTGTTTGGATCGTGCGCCTGCAAAGCAAAACAACCGCGATCCAGAACCTTGTATTTGTCATTTTGGGCACGATCGGGTTGATCAGGTTGAACGTAATCGACCACTTGCTTTTCATTCACAAAAATCTTCACCTGATTTTCAACAACTTTCACCCGCATTTCAAACCACTCATTATCGTCAACCGTAGGGTAATACACATTGCGAATCCCGTAAAGGCTGCCTGTTTTTTTCAGTTCGACGTAATCTCCGGATCCGTGATGCGAGTTATTCACCTGAACTTCATAGCCTTTTAGTGGCCAACCTTTCTCTTGTTTTTTTGAATGAATAAAAATGCCGGAATTGGAGCCCGGAGTGGTCATCACCATGGCTCTGAGTTCAAAATTTTTGTAAATCCCGTTCTCTGATCCGCCGGTGTAGAACAGGTGTGCCCGGTCGCCCTGGCAAACAATGGCGCCATCGGTTACCCGAAACGATTCGGGATGTTCCATCGCTTCCCAACCATCCAGGTTTTCACCATTAAATAACGAAATCCATTCATCCTGATTCTTGTTCTGACAGGCGGAAACCAGCAGAATTGCAGCAAAGAAAAAAACAGCGAGAAAAGTATTTTTCATGATATACGGTTTTGTTGGTTATTCCAACAAAGATAAAGCTCCTGACGAAAAGCCGGCTATCGGCGGGCCAATTTTTCTTGTGGATTATCGGCTTTGAAAGCTGCGATGAAGTTGATCCCGACAATGGCCAAACACAAATAAGCCGCCCAGGCATATGAGCCCATTTCGGTGAAGGAAAAGCTAAACAACAAAGGCCCCATGGCACTAAAGAACACCAGGGAACTCATGGCAAATCCACTGATTGCACCCAAATGTTGTCGCCCATAAAACCTGGGCCAGACAACACTCGTCAACACACTAAACAAGCCGCCAACAATTCCATTTCCAACAATCATAAAAAGGTAAGGCAGTCCGGGTGATAGCAATGATAAGCTGACGAGCGAAACCATTTGTCCAAATAAAAATACCAACAGCAAATATTTCATTTTAATATGATCGCTGAGCCAACCGCCAGCCAGCGAAATAAAAACAGAGATGGCCGATGTGGGTAAAAAAACAGCCAGTGCCACTGTTTTATCCATATTGGCCGATTCAAAAATTGAAACCAAATTGAAGGTAAAGCCGGTAATATATAGCGCTTGCATGGACAAAGCCACGACCATAACCCAAAATGGCAACGATCGCTGGGCTTCTTTCAGGGTGAATTGCTTTTCGGCCTTATGCATCACGCGCTGCTGTTCTTCAATTCGCTCAACACTGTCTCCATCCTGTTCCAATCCACAATCTTCCGGGTTATCGCGAAAAAAGATGAGGACAATCAAGCTAAAGCCAAAACCAGCAACAAGCGCCAAAAAAATCCATGCCCAACGCCAACTGTAAGCTTCAATTAAATAGTCAAAAACCAGTGGTGAAATAGCAAAACCCAGCGAAACGAATACACTGCTTATTCCGTTGGCCAGGCCACGTTTGCGGTTAAACCACTTCATCATCATATTGCGCGAAAGCATGGTTAACACGCCCTGCCCGGCAAATCGCAACATGAAAAAACCAATGGTAATGATGATGAAACTCAAATAAAACTGAAAAGAAGCAATATGCAACAACTTGCCTAAACTAAAGGCAATGCGATCGACCTGACTCAGGTAGATCAATATGAAACCCAAAGCGATGGTAATGATGGTCCCCAACCACCGGGCACCAATTTTATCGTAAACTTTTCCGGCACGGGTTAGCACAAACGAACTAGCAATGGTTCCGATCAAATAAGCCGTACTCAGCTCATTCCTGTCGAACCGAAGGGCATCAATTAAATGGTCGGTGAAGGTCGAAACCCCCATTGTTTGCCCCGGCACGCTCATAATAATACCCAAGGTTCCCCACAACACGATGAACCACCCGTAAAACACAGGCGACTTGGCAGGACTGAAAGGGACATGATTGTATTGCTCTTTAAACATCCTGCAAAGCTACCTGTAAATTCAACAGCTTTTTGTATGCCCTGCCCCTTCAAAACACTTTTTACAATTTCTTAAAAAGAGATTTCTATCTTTTTATGATTTTCTTTTACTACTTTTGCCGCAGCAAACTGAAATCGGAAGAGTTGAGATTCAAAGTATTGTGAAGCATGAAGCGGATAAAATACCTCTTACCATTATTCCTTGTGGTTGTCAGCCTGTCGGGTAAAAAACCGGATCAGGTGCAATACTTTCATGCGCCAACATTTGATGCCAAGCATTTGGAAAACTCTTTTGAACTGGTCGATTTCAACGACACCATTCCCAACGACACCTTATTCATTGTAAAAAACGAAACTGGTTTAATTCATTCCTACTTCCGGAATATTTTGACGGGTGTGTGTATTGATGGCGAATGCCGCTTGCTTGACATCACCCTGCATTGGACGGTTACCGGGCGCTACCTGGGCTTCCGGTTGCCTCAAGGCGAATTTCTAAGTAAATCGGAGCACGAACCATTTCTGAAAAAGGATTACGAGCGCTTGCATGAATTGCTGGCTGATCCGTTCTCCGCGTTGGGCAATTACAAAATAGACGAATTGGTTCCGAAAGTTGATGAAAATGATGTAGATGGCGTAACAGCAGCAACCATTCCCGGAGTAGAAGATTACATTGTTGAAGATGCGGTTTATTCAACCTACACCATCTGGCACATTGTTCATGGAAACACCCGAAAGCTGATTGAAAACCACACACGCGAAAACCTCCAGCCCAGTTTGCTGGTTGAAATTCTTGACAGTAAAAACAACAGTGATCGGGTTTGGGGGTTGGAAAACCTGCCAGGCGAACTGACCCGGACGACCGAACTTGAAATGAAACTATTTGAGCTAATCGCAAACGAAGATCCGACGATTTCAGGAAAAGCCATTGAAAGTATTTCGCCTGCGATGCTAGCCGACGAGCAAAAACAGCTCCAATTGTTTTCCTATTTTGATAACAGTTCGTTTTCCTCGCAGCGGAAGATCCTCAACAAGCTGGAAAAAGCTCCTTTTCTTGCTTCGACAATTGAATTTCGATTGGCTGAAAAGCTATCCAGCCTCAATGGATCGATGATCAAGAATGTATTGGATCTCTTTACAATACACCAAATTAAGCAAGTCGAAAGTGAAGAAATTATAGCCGGGCTGCTTGATCACGAAAATGAGTTCATTGCGAGAAAAGCCTTTCAGTTTCTGGAGAAACACCCGACCGACAACAAGAAAATTGAGCGGCAACTGAGGAAACACGAAAACCGATTCTGAAAGGCGACGGAGCTCGGCTAGCCCAAAGTATCCTCAATCAGGTATTTGTTTCGGTCAGCCGAATTTCGGGAAACCAATTCGCTGATAAAACCCGCTAAAAAAAGCTGCGTTCCAATGATCATTGCCGTCAGGGCCATGTAAAAATAGGGATTGTCGGTTACCCTCGGGGCCGACACATGCTGCGACAAAGCCATTAGCTTATTTACGCCCACAGTTACTGTTGCTATCAAACCAACTAAAAACATCAATGAGCCCAGCACACCGAAAAAGTGCATCGGTTTTTTGCTAAACCTCGAAATAAAAATGACCGAAAGCAAATCCAGCGGGCCACGGATAAACCGCTCCATGCCAAATTTGGTCTCCCCATACTTCCGCTCCTGGTGCTTGACGACTTTTTCGCCTATCTTTTTAAATCCAGCCCATTTGGCTAAAACCGGGATGTAGCGATGCATTTCACCGTACACTTCAATCGATTTCACCACCTGGCTCCGATAGGCTTTCAGCCCACAGTTAAAATCATGAATTTTAATGCCAGTCATCCGGCGGGCAGTCCAATTGTAAAATTTACTGGGAATATTTTTTGATAAAACCGGGTCGTGCCGTTTCTTCTTCCACCCCGAAACCAGATCGTAGTTCTGCTCGGTAATCATTTGGTACAATTCCGGGATTTCCTCCGGGTTGTCCTGCAAATCAGCATCCATGGTAACCACCACGTCGCCTTTTGTCTCGGCAAAGCCGGCATACAAAGCGGCAGATTTTCCGTAGTTCCTCCTGAATTTAATACCCCGAACGTTCGAATTGTCGCGGTTTAAGTTTTGAATCACTTTCCAAGAACGGTCATTGCTGCCATCGTCAACCAAAATAATCTCATAGGAAAATTGATGGTCATCCATCACTTGCTTAATCCAGCTTGTCAGCTCCGGCAACGACTCTTCTTCGTTAAACAAAGGAATAACTACGGAAATGTTCATGCTTGTCTATTCTTCAGATTTGACCTCTCCCATTGCTTCATCAAAAGCGTTTTCATCGGCTTTTCGCTTGATAAAGATTGAAGTGACCAAAGATATAATAAATCCAATGAACGCGAAGGTGAATAAACTGGAAATGACAATCAGTAAAGGGCTTTGGAACTTATTCATCATCTCGCCAGCCGCCTCAATCTGATCATCCGATAATCCTTGCTGCATCAATGCTTCTTCCTGCATAATTCGAATTTGCTCCATCAGGCTGGGGTCAACTTTCATAAGAATCACACTGTAGAGCGCATTTAAAACGCCGGCAAAAAGCATAATAGCCACACCAAAGCCCAGTGCCTTGCTATAGTCGATGTAACCTCCCAACTCAGTATCGCGATAGCTTTTCTGACATAAATAAATACCCACGGCCATAATCACCCATGTGACCAACCCCAAGGTCTGATTCATACTTTCGCCTAAAACATAGAGAACCACATTGTATAGGATGAGCGCCACGGCCAGGTAAATTCCATACGTCATTGCTGACTTCCAAAAGGTAGATTTTTGTTCCATGATTAATATGATTTATTGGTACACGACAAATATATTGGATTTTTCAGAAGAACACTTTACAGAGCTGCTATTTAGTTGGAATAAAATTCTGAAAAAAACGCTAAAACATGTGGCTGATCAATAATTGATTAGAAAAACGAGTTCAAAAAAAAGCAGTCCAAAGGCAAATTTCGTTTGCCGGGTATTCAATTTTTTCTACTTTTGTCGCCGGGTAAGTCCTGTGCGACCAGCTCCCGCTGAATCCCCCCAGGGTCGGAAGGCAGCAAGGGTAGGCGGTTGTAGCGGTGCGACACAGGTAGCTTACCCACCTGCCGAATTAGCTCAGTTGGCCAGAGCACGTGATTTGTAATCTCGGGGTCCTCAGTTCGAATCTGAGATTCGGCTCAAAAATAAGGAGAAATCCAATTGGCAAAAATCCAAAATCATTGGAGTTTGGAATTTGAATAATTGGATTTTGTTGTTTGAAATATTGTTTGGGGAGATACCAAAGCGGCCAACTGGGGCAGACTGTAAATCTGCTGTCTTATGACTTCGTAGGTTCGAATCCTGCTCTCCCCACAACAGAGTTGAAAGTTCCAAGTTCAGTTGCCAGTTGATCAACCTGAAACTGAAAACTTGGAACTGAAAACTAAAATGCGGGAGTAGCTCAGCTGATAGAGCATTAGCCTTCCAAGCTAAGGGTCGCGAGTTTGAATCTCGTCTCCCGCTCATATAAAAAGGTTGTCAATTAAATTTGACAGCCTTTTTTTGATAGAATCTATAACTCATCACTATTATCTATTGTGTTTTCAAAACCAATAAGGCTTGACAATGTTTAAACTTGTACAATCCACACAATTCGAAAAAACCAATCACAATTAATCTTCTGACCCATTGAAGCTTTCGTACGGTTAGTATTTCGAATAATTATTATACGAAAAGAAGATAGCAGATGAGACAAAAATTCAACAGAATTATTAAGTCGGAGCGCCCGGTTTTAGTCGATTTTTATGCGGATTGGTGCCAACCATGCAAGGACATCCCTCCAATTCTAAAAGAAGTAAAAAGCACCTTCAAGGAAAGTATCCGGATTATAAAAGTGAATGTTGATAACAACCCTTTTATTGCGTCCCACTATCAGGTAAGAAGCATTCCCACATTGATTCTTTTTAAACGTGGATCTGTTCAATGGACCGGAGAGGGAATCGTGGATCAATCGGAATTAAACTCCGTAATCACCCAGCATCTCAACCGCAACTAATTGCTTTTACTCAGGTTTTCCTTAATCACGTTCAATTGTTCCTGTGGATAAGCTTCATTTGGTTTTAAATCCAATGCCTTCTGATAGTAAAACCGGGCCACGCTAAAATTATCTCCAGCCATGGCTTGATCCCCTTGCGAAATGAAATTCTGATACGCCTGTTCATCAGCATTTGACAGTCGCTGCTGTACAATATCGGCAATTTCTTCCAATTTAATTTTAGGGTATTGTTCATCAACCTTAATGGTTAGCGAACGGTTGTAGTAGGCCCGCGCTACAGAGTAATCGTTTTTAATGAAAGCTTCATCTGCCTTTGAAATCAAATCTTGGTATTCTTCTTCTTTCAATTGTGAAAGCAGCGAATTGGTCAAACGCTGAATTTCCTGAATCTGATCTTTCGGATATTGCTCCCACGACTTCACTTCGAGGGCCTTGTAATAGTGAAACTTCGAAATACTGTACTGCTTGTCAGCAAACGCCTGGTCTGCCTTGTTGATGGATTCCTCATAAGCGGTCAACTCGTTTTGACTCATCGTCCGGTTAATCAATGCCGATATTTCCTGAATTCGTTGTTTCGGATAAGTTTCGCCCGGTCGCTCATTCAAAGCGCTCTGGTAGTAATATTGTGCCACTTTGTAATCTTGCTGATTGTAGCTGTTATCGGCTGAAGTAATGTAATTCTGGTACAAATCAGAAGCCGCTACGGATTGAACGGGCGTTGCAACAGGCTCCGCTTCCACAGGCTGCGCTACGGCAACGACCTCAGGTTGCCTTTCCAGCTGACTTATTTTTTCCAACTGATCCGCCGGATATTGCTCCTGCGGCTTCATGCGAAGGGCTTCATTGTAATTGTTCCTAGCCTGTGCCCAGTTCTCCTCATTGAAAAACTGGTCGCCCAAACGAATGGCTTCGGCATAACTGGCCTCACGCGCCTCCAACCGCTGACCTATCAATAAAAGCTGCTCTTGGGGATAAGTCGCTTCTGGCTTGTAGGTAAGCGCTTCTTCATATCTCGTGCGCGCATTTGGCCAATCCTGGTTGTCAAACAAACGGTCGGCCTCGCGGATCGCATTGGCATAACTGGCCTCGAGCCCTTGCTTTTCAAGCATTTTGGTACGAACCAACTCAATCCGGCGATCAACTTCGGCAGCATTGGCTGGTATAATTTCTTTCGCTTCAAAATAACTGTTGATTGCATTTTGAAACTGTTCAGCCTGCTCTGCCAACTCGGCCTCACTAATTTTTTGGTCGTATGCCCGCTGCTTCGCTCGCTGCAACGAATCCTGCTGTGCCTGCCGTAATCGTTCCATGCGGGCCAAGGCCTCCTGCTCAATCATCAAATCAATTTGTGCAATCCGGTCTTTCGGGAATTGCTCTTCAGGAAAAATATTCAAGGCATCCACCAGATGCCGTTTTGCCGTCGCATATTCCTTTTGGGCTACGGCTTGCTCTGCTTCAGCCAGGGCAGCGTCGTAGCTGGCCCGCTTCGCCTGTAAAATGGCTTCCTGCTGTTGTGCCTCTTCAGCTGCCAAACGAGCCAACTCTTCCCGTTGCGAAATCAGGTTTTCAATATCAGCGATCCGCCTAGGTGGCAATGGCTCATCAGGCTTTAAATCAGCTGCTTCGCCAAACAGGCGCAGCGCTTCATCCAACCGGTCGGCACTGAAAGCACTTTCTGCCTGACGCATGGTTTGCGTATATTGCTGATCAAGCGCCTCGCGTTGCTGAATCTCAAGCAGCAAAGCATCAATTTTGGCGATCTGCTCAATTGGATAAGTTTCATCGGGCTTCAGCGTATTGGCCTGCTGGTAGAGATTTTTCGCCTGTTCGAACCGTGAATTATTGAAAGCCAGTTCAGCCTCCTTCAATTTCGCATCGTATTGTTGCTGAAGTCTCTCCCGTTGCAACTGATCCTGAGCTAGCTGCTCCAGCATTTCGGTGATCCGGGCAATTTGACTGGTTGCATACGCATCGTTTGGCTTGATGTCGAGGGCCTCGGAATAGGCACTTTTCGATTCGCTGTAGTTTTCAGCCTGGAAAAACTGATCGCCCGAAGCAATGGCAGTCTGAAAAGCCTCTTCCCGCTCCTGTTCGATCAATCGTTCAATCTCGGCCAGTTGATCTTTTGGATACGTTTCCTCCGGAAGCAAGCCCAACGCCTCTTCATAGGACGAGCGCGCATTGGCATATTGCCGTTCGGCCAGCTCCGCATCCGCCCGCCGAATCACATCGCTGTACGAAGTCCGAAGCGCTTCCGCAGCCAGGCGCTCTTTCTCCATTCGGGCCAAAATAGCATCAATCTCGGTAATTTTTTGCTGCGGATAAGGTTCACCCGATTTTAAATTTAACGCCGTTTGGTAGCTTCCTTTAGCAGAATCATAATTTTCTGCATCGAAAAAAGAATCGCCTGCCTGAATTGCAGCCAGGTAATCGGCCTCCCTTTGCCTTTCGGCTTCAAGCTGGGCCAGAATTTGATCAATCCGCTGAATTTGATTTTGCGGATGTGTTTCCTGCGGAAGAATAGCCAGTGCTTCCTGGTAGCCCGTTTTGGCCTGTTGGTACGCTTCCTGCTCAAAAGCCTGATCGGCCCGGGCCACCAAAGCATCAAACTGCTGCTTTTGTTCCAGCTGCCTGATTTGCTCTTCGGTTTCATTGATGCGGTCTTGCACCTGCTGATTGCCGGGTTTTAAAGCCAGCGCTTCATTAAAACCATTCAATGCCAATTGAAATTCACTCCTGGCAAATGCCGCTTCAGCATTCGCCATCGTTTCGTTGAATTGTTGCTCCAGTCGTGCTTGTTCTGCCAAGCCGGCCAAAATCTCATCAATTTCACGAATCTGAGCTGCCGGATATTCGTCTTCTTTCACCTCTAATGCTTGGCTGTAAAGTGACTTGGCCTGCTCGTACGCCTCGTCGGTCTTGGCGGCATCCGCACGGCTGATCAGGTCGGCATAAGCATTTTCCATCTCAATTCGGGCCAGTTGCTCATCCATTTCCTGCACCCGGTTGCGAACTTCTTCGTCATCTTTAATCAGCAAAGCCTGCTGCAACAGTTGTTTGGCTTGCTGGTACTCTTCCTGACTGGCAAACATGGCAGCCTGCTCCAGCAATTGATTAAACTGCGACATCAGTGCCATGGCCTCGTCAATCTCCGCAATCTTTTCTTTCGGATAACGCTCATCGGGAAGAAAAGTAAGCGCTTGGCTGAAAAGCGATTTTGCCATCGCCAAATCGTCATCGCTCAAAGCCTGCTCAGCTTCGGCCAGGCGTTGATTATAGCTTTCCCTGTTTTGGAGATCGGCGAGCATGGCCTCCGCTTCAGCCATTCGACTGCTGGCTTGCGCATCTCCTGGTTTCAGCTCGAGCGCTTGACGAAAGGCGCTAAGTGCTTCCTGATAATTTTCAGCCTGAAATGCCTGCTCACCCTGCTCCATCAGGCTGTTGAACTGCGCTTCCAGCTCGGCCAGTGCTTGCTGAGCCGCCAGTTCATCATCAATTTTGCTGATCTGTTCATTGAGATAAGCCGATTCAGAAGGTTTCAGAACCAATGCTTCTTCATACAATCCTCGGGCTTCCATCCATTCGTTGTTATTGAAAAAGTTCTCCGCACGTGAAATCAAATCATTATACTGAAGGTCAACCTGTTGTTGCGCAATCAACTCTTCGGCCTTCGAAATTTGCCCTGAAGCATAAGGATCATCCGGTTTCAGCACCAAAGCTTCGCCATAGGCATCTTTCGCCTGTTCGTAGGATTCGCTTTGAAACAAAGCATCGGCCTGGCTGATTTTCTCCTGGTATTCCCGCTCTGCCTGCTGACGGCGTTCTTCGGCCAAGCGCAGCGCACTCATCAAATCGTTTAACTCGGCAATGCGGTCTTTGGGATAATCGCGCTCGGGAAATAAGCCACTGGCACTCTGAAACTGGGCAATGGCTTCTTCATATCGTTCTTCGGTGGTCAAGGCATTGGCACGGGCAATGGTGCGTTGGTAATCGGCTTCGCGCTGGGCTTGTGCCGCCCGCTGTTCTTCCGTCAAAGCCTGTTCCTGGGCACGGGCATTGGCAGCCTGTTCTTCGAGCTGAATATCGGAGAAATAAACTTCAGAATCGAAATTATCGATACTGGCATTGTAATAAATTCTTCCCGCGGGCTTGTTGGTAAAACTTTTGTCGATTCCCGGAATTTCTTTCACCAGCGAAACATCAATTTGAAAGGGCGGAAACTTACTGTCAACTTCAAGCACTTCCTGGGGAACATGCGTCGAAACAACGATCATCTTTTTATAATAACCATCTTTGAAAAAAGTCATGGTAAACTCGTTGTTGTAGCCAAAATCAAAGCTGAATCGCCCATTGCGCGGCGGTGTAAAAGTTTGTTCTTCCACCCCGTTTTTCTGAATCAAAATCTGAACATTCTCATTGTTCCCGTCGTCAGTACTCAATCGTCCGGCAACAACAAAAAAGTCCTCTTCCTGAGCGTATCCCTCAGTCACAAGTCCCAATCCTAGAAACAAAAATAAAGTACCAATGAAAAATTGCCCCAACTTCGTTCGCATATTACCCTGGTTTCCTTCAAACATTTCGTAGTCCGTTCTCTCGAGAAAAAACGCACTTCCACTTTTCGTGCCAATTTAAGAAATATCTAATCAAAATGATTATTAATTCCGACCTAAGTAGGAATTGAATCCTGCAAATTTCTAAAATTTCGCATTTATTCCGTTATTTACAAACGTTAAATATTTTGCCCAAGTATGGCGTCCATGAAAAGAACACCCAATTTAGCGGAAGCGTTGCTTCCCATCCTCTTTCTGATTGTCCTTTTAACAGCCAATGTTTTCGTGTTTGAAGACACCCTTTCAGGATCGAATCAAATTGCGCTGTTGTTGGCGGCCACCGTGGCCGGCATCGTTGTTCGGCGCAACGGGCAAAAATGGGAACACACGCGCCAGCAAGTTGTCAAGACCATTGGCTCGGCCATGCCTTCAATGCTGATTTTACTGCTGATTGGATCGCTTGCCGGTACTTGGATGATCAGTGGGATTGTGCCGGCGATGATTTATTACGGTCTGGATATTGTCAATCCAAAGTTATTTCTCATTACCGCTGTTGTTGTTAGTGCGCTGGTTTCCGTGGCTACCGGAAGTTCCTGGTCCACCATTGCCACCATTGGTGTTGCGCTGCTGGGCATTGGTAATGCGATCGGCATCAGCGAGCCAATGGCTGCAGGCGCCATTATATCGGGGGCCTATTTTGGTGATAAAATTTCGCCTTTGAGCGACACGACCAACCTGGCGCCCGCCATGGCCGGAACCGACTTGTTTACCCATATCCGATACATGTTTTTCACAACCATTCCGAGCATCATCATCACTTTAATTGTTTTCCTGATTATCGGAATCAACTATGAATTTAAATCCTCCTTGACCGACATCGAACTTGTTAAATCAGCCATCGGCGAGATTTTCAGTATCTCGCCCTGGTTGTTTTTGGTGCCCATCATCTTGTTTGTCATTATAATCATGAAGGTGCCCCCTATTCCATCGCTGATGATTGGGACTTTGCTGGGCGGTTTGTTTGCGGTGATCTTTCAACCCGACCTGGTGTGGGAAATTGCCGGGCGCGGCATGAGCTACGGGAAAGCCTCTTACATCAGTTTTATGCAAGCCATGTTTGGTGACGTGGCGCTTTCAACCCAAAATGAACATGTGAACCACCTGCTCAGCACCAGCGGCATGCGTGGTATGCTGGACACGATTTGGTTGATTCTTTCGGCCATGGTGTTTGGCGGTATTATGGAAGCAGGCGGTCTGCTGCAACGCATTACCCGGCCAATTATGAAGATGGCCAAGTCGACCGGAGCCTTGGTCAGTTCAACGGTGGGAACCTGCGTTTTCTTCAACGCCACCGCTTCGGATCAATACCTGGCCATCGTCGTTCCCGGGCGCATGTATCGCAAAGCGTATGAAGAACGCGGCCTGAAACCCGAAGTTTTGAGCCGGACACTGGAAGACTCGGGAACCATGACCTCTGTGCTGATTCCCTGGAATACCTGCGGAGCCACCCAGTCGCGCGTGCTGGACGTGGCCACTTTCGACTACCTGCCCTACTGTTTTTTCAACCTCATCAGCCCGGTGATGAGTATCCTGTTTGCTTACTTCAACATCAAAATCCGCAGGTTTGTGAAACCCGCCACCAAGCCCAACCCGAAACCGGATGCGATCTAAGCGAACTAATTTCTATATTTGACCTGCACAAACTAATGCCGCCAACCATGATTCCAGGAATTGTGTTGATTACTTTTTACTTCGCGCTCCCTGTCTTCTTAATTTATTTGACACATATTTCAAGTTTTTTGAGCAAAATTGGCGCGGTTGTTTTGGCCTATATCATTGGAATGCTGATGGGTAACATTGGCCTGTTTCCTAAACAATCGGCCGCTTTCAGGGATATTCTGGCCAGCAAAACCAGTCTTCCGACTGAAGAGGCCACCGCATTATTCAACCAGGGACTCATTTCCGAAAACGACCTGCTGGCCAACCACATCGCCAGCTTGCAAGATTTAATCATCATGCTGGTTATTCCAATTGCCATCCCATTGCTTTTATTTTCGCTCGATATCAGACGCTGGATCAAACTGGCCAGCCAAGCACTTTTTTCATTGCTGCTGGCCATGGTTTCTTTGTTAATTGTCATTTTTGCAGGCTACTTTCTGTTTGAAAATCATATACCTGAAACCTGGAAAATATCGGGTATGCTCGTTGGGATTTATACCGGAGGAACACCAAACCTTGCCGCCATTAGCACCGCGCTGGATGTCAAGCCAAATATTTTTATTCTGACCCACACCTACGACCTGATGCTGGGCGCCATTTGCCTTGCTTTTTTGATGACCGTCGCGCAGCAGTTGTTCAATTCATTCTTGCCAACCTTTGGCAAAACCCCCAAGCTGGCGTTTGCAAAAATGAGTGTAAAAGTCAACGAAATGGACAATTACCGCGGCATGCTAAGCCGCCAGGGTGCACCCCGTTTGCTAAAAGCATTTGGCCTTTCGGTACTCATTTTTGCCGTATCGGGCGGCATCAGCTTGTTGGTTCCGCCATCGGCGCAAATGGTGACGGTTATTCTGTCCATCACCACCTTGGGCTTGGCTTTCAGCACCGTCAAATCGATCAATCGCCTGGAGAAAACATTTCAGCTGGGCATGTATTTCATCATCGTTTTCTCACTGGTCATTGCCAGCATGAGCGATTTGCGAAGCATGTTTCAGATTGAATTTCTGAATCTGTTTTTGTATGTGGTCCTGGCTGTGTTTGGCTCCATGGCCATTCATGTTTTGCTTTCGTGGATTTTTAAAGTCGACTCCGACACCACCATCATCACCATCACGGCGCTCACCTTTTCACCACCTTTTGTGCCGGTTGTTGCCGGTGCCTTAAAGAACAAGGACCTCATCATTTCCGGCTTGACGGTCGGAATTCTGGGCTATGCGTTTGGAAACTACGTGGGAGTGGCCATCGCCTTTTTTCTGAAGAGTCTTTAATAGTGCGAAGTGATTCGTAAACAAGGACTTCGACATCATTTAATCGATATGGGCATCTCCCTGAAGCGACATCCCCATCTCGACGGCGCGAGATCCTCATCTCGAATAAGCGACATCAGCATCTCGATGGTGCGAGATCAGCATCTCAATGAATCGGCCTGCCCATCTCGCCAAAGCAGCTGCCGTGGCGATGATTAGAACAAGTAATTCAGGCCCATGTAGAATCCGGAAGTACCGTCACGCTTGTCGGCAGCCAGGCCATAATCGATGGCCACGATGAAGTTTTCGTTCATCGCCACGCGCAGTCCAGCACCATACGAAAGGTGCATTTTTTCGGCTCCAGGGTCAAAATAGTCTTTTGGATTATTGAGCAAGCTATATTCAACGAAGGCATTATTCGTTTGAAATTCAATCTTATCGATCACCTGCCCAAAATCTGCAAATCCATTTAAGCCCAAGTAGAAGTTGTTGTTTTTGAATTGAAAGCGGGCAAATTTCCAGCGCAGTTCTGCATTTCCGAAGAAAATTCCATCGCCCACCACCCGGTTACGGCGGATACCGCGCAAGGTTTTTGAGCCACCCAAACCTTCCGAAGTCGAACCGGTCATGATGGAGGTGACCACCTGCGACTGGTAATAGAACGGCAACTCACCGCTCAGTTTTGCTTGCCAGGCCAGCCGGTAAGCGAAGGACAAATCTTTCGGAATCAAGGTGAAATATTGCCGGTGAGTGAAGCTAAGCTGGGAAAAGGAACGCTCGGCACCCAAGATTTCAGGCGAAACAACCAACACGGCTTCCGTCCACAACCCGCGCATTGGATTGGGTTTATTGTCACGCGTATCGAAAACCAAGCCGCCCTTGAAAGTGGGCACAAAGCCGCCGTCAGCCTCTTCAGGCGAAATGATTCCCCAATCCTGGTACTTGTCGTACAAGCCATCAACCTCCGGCAGCAGGTCATCTTCGTCTTTTCCCTTGTTCAGTTTGTCGATGTTGACTGAGGCCAGCTCGAAGTTCAGAAAGTTCAACCCGGCAATCCAGCGAAACCGCTCGTTGGTAATTTTGCCCTGCAAGTCGATTTTCCACCGAAACAGCTTACGGTCGTATTTGTAAAACATGCGCGACACATAGTCGGGCGACTCATCGTCAATCCACGACTCATTAAAAACGGCATCGTAGCCATTAAAACCATAAAAATCGTACGCCTGATCGGTCAGGTAACTCAAGTCCATCGAGGTCTGCAAGCCTTTAATCAGCTGGTCCGAATCGTAATAAAAACGGTAGATCCCACTGCCTTTGGTGAAACGCGACACTTCGAAATACAGCGAATGGTTGTAATCCGGATAGCGGCTTCCATCGCCATAGTGGTATAAATTGACCAAAGCGCCATATTGAAACCCAAGGTCGGTGTCGAAGGTGACGGCTGGCAAGGCGCCAAAATTCCATCCATCCTTAATCACCTGTTCTTTCTCATCGGTCTGTGAATAAGCTGTTAAACACGAAAGCAGAAACAGCAGAAGCAAAGGTTGTTTTTTCATGCGGTTAAATTTAGTCAGTAGCGAAGATAAGTTTTTTTTGCCTCGCCAGATATTATGCCCGCAAAATAGCCAGCTTGGCCGATTCAATGAAAACAGAAAATAAAGACCATCCGACTACGGTTGAACGCCGGATTTCTTATTTTTACAAGGTCAATGTTGAACACTAACTTTTTCAGGCCAAAAAAATGACGCAGTTTTCGAGAATAGATACCGACTCTGAAATACCGAAATACAAGCAGGTGGAAGATCTGATTCTTTCGGACATTGAAGCCGGAATATTCAAGCAGGGGCAGCGCATTCCATCCATCAACGAAACCAGCGAAGAGTTGCTGCTGTCGCGCGATACGGTTGAAAAAGCGTACGTGCACCTAAAAAAGCAGGGCGTTTTGTCGGCTGTTCGGGGAAAAGGCTACTACGTAAATAAAACGACCACCGGCAAAAAACTTAAAATTGCCCTAATATTCAACAAGCTCAGCAATTATAAGCGAAGTTTATATGCTTCATTTGTGAATATGATGGGCGCCAAGGCCAGCGTAGATGTGTTTATCTACAACTACGACCTGACCGAATTTGAGAACATCCTGGAAGATAATCAAACCCATTACGACTACTTTGTAATTTTACCCCACTTCAGAAATGAACAAGCCGACATTAGTACGGTGATCAGAAAAATTCCAAAGGAAAAGGTTTTAATTATCGACAAGAACTTGCCGGAGTTGCAAGACTATCCCGTGGTTTACCAGGAATACGATCAGGACATTTTGAATGCTTTGGGGCAGGCGTTGGACCTGCTGAAAAAATATAAACGTCTGAATTTGGTATTCCCCAAAAACGAATACTATTCCAGGTATATTAACCGCGGCTTTCAGATTTTCAATCAAATTCATGGTTTCGACTATCAAATTCTGGATTCGGTGGATGAGAACAACATCCGTCAAAACGAAGCCTACATTTTAATTTCCGACAACGATTTATTTGACTTGCTTAAATTGATCAAACAAAAACAATGGGTGCCCGGCAAAGACATTGGCATCATTTCGTACAACGAAAGCCCGGTGAAGGAATTGCTGTGCGATGGAATCTCGACAATTTCAACGAATCATGATCAAATTGGGCAAATGGCTGCCGAGATGATTTTGACGCGCGACTTTAAACGAATCAAAAGTCCGTTTGAGTTTATTCGCAGAAATTCTTTGTAGTGCCGCACACTATTCTGAAATTTAATTGGGAAATAAGAATGAAACCAGTATCTTGAAAAACTCTTTTTTAGCGATAAAAACAAGACCCAAGACCAGATGAGCAAAAACCAAATTCACATTCTGATAGCGGAAGATGAGGAGTTTAACTACCTGTATCTGGCCGAAGTGTTGAGCGAATTCAATGTAAAACTATACCGGGCAAAAGATGGCTTGTCGGCTGTTGAACAATGCCAGTCGAACCCGGACATCGATTTGGTTTTGATGGATATTCGCATGCCGGTGATGGACGGCTACACGGCGACCAAAGAGATTAAGATGAATCGTCCGGAGCTAACCATCATTGCGCAAACGGCCTATGCCATGGAGTCGGACCGGAAAAAGGCCTTGGAGGAAGGTTGCGACGACTATATCTCAAAGCCCATCAAACGAGGTGATTTAATAAAAATTGTTGACAAACACGCTCCGAATCATTGTCCGCTTCGCGAAAAAGTGTGAGCCTTAACAAGCTATTTGTAAATCATTTTTTTGGTCATCCCCCCATCGACAACAAAGTTTTGACCGGTAATAAAATCATTGGCCGGATTCAATAGGAACAAAACCATGTTGGCAATATCTTCGGCTTTGCCCACCCGCCCTACCGGATGCTGCGCATGATCTTCGTCCCGCAATTCATATGGGTTGGCCGCCGACTTCTTTTTCACAGCCGACACATCAATCCATCCCGGGCTAATGGCATTGACCCGCACATCCGGGCCCAGGCTCATGGCCAAAGCATGGGTCAGTGCCAGCAAACCGCCTTTTGA
Organism: Sunxiuqinia dokdonensis; assembly: GCF_001270965.1. Taxonomy (GTDB): domain Bacteria; phylum Bacteroidota; class Bacteroidia; order Bacteroidales; family Prolixibacteraceae; genus Sunxiuqinia; species Sunxiuqinia dokdonensis. The sequence goes on from NZ_LGIA01000060.1 coordinate 17,367, forward strand.
TACGGAATAGGATTCGGTTCCCGCCTCGGACTGCAAAGCCCGGGTAGAACAAATATTGACAATGGCGCCGTGCGACATACGCAGTGCTGATTCGGCATATTTCACACACAGAAAAGGGCCGGTCAGATTGACCTCCAAAGCACGCTGCCACTCTTGCAGGCTCAACGTTTGAAAAGGCTTAAACACTTGGTAAACCGCATTGTTGACCAATCCATCCAAGCGTCCGAAGTGCTCAATCGACTGATCTATGCCAGCTTTCACCATTGCTTCGTCCGACACATCAACCCGAAGTGCCAATAAATCTTCAGTTTGAAATTCACTGACCAATTCATCCAACGCTTCCTGATCGATTTCAAAAACGGTGACCGCATAACCTGCCGACAGTAACTCACGAACCGTGATTTTTCCGATTCCCTGTGCGCCGCCGGTCACCAAAATATTTCGCTTCATCTGATTCACTTTTTGTTGTGTTCTTCCTTGGCTGTCAGCTGCTCTATTTCAGCAAACATCGCCCGAAAGCAGTTCGCGGCAGTGTTGGTGGTGGTATCTTCCGAATTGTAAAACTCCTTCATAAATGCGCCGGCGCCCGACCAAACCGTTTGCATCATGCCCTGATAGCGATCCTTCATTTCGGAAGTTGCCGAAGCCCGGAAATCAAACATGTCGCGTGTTTGCAAAACGGCATGATCCGGGTTCCGCCAAGGGCAGGTCAACACGTCCAGCCCTTTCATGGCGAAATACACCGCCGACTTATCCGGACGCTCGTAATGCCAGTCGCAAATCATCACCTCTTTCGAAATTAGGTCAATGGCCCGATGCGTGTTATTCATACTCGCTTCCCACATGCCCATGCCGGTGGTTTTTCCATCGAGCAGGCGGTCGCCCCAAATCCACAGCTGGCGGTTGTTTTGCGCCAGGTGATTTTGAATTTTATTGACTTCGCCGGCGAACAGTTCGGCCTTGTCGCGGCCTGAGCACCGGGGACACTGGTCATCGCCAATGTAAAAAACTTCGTCCATCCCGGCATGAAAAGCATCGGTTTCAAACACTTCACAAATTTCATCCATCAACGCAAAAACCACCTCATGCACCCCAGGATGCAACGGGCAGTAACTTTTGCAGTACAAGCCATCTTCATTGGGCCACTGGTAGTTTTCGGGCATCTCCACATGCGGTGTTTCATCAAACTGGGGATACACCTTCAACAGATTGCCCAGATCTGATGCCCACGACTGGTGCCCCAATAAATTGATTTGGGGAATCAGTCGGATGTTGTGCTTTTGGCAAAGGTCGACCAGGCGCTTCACCTGTTCTTTTGAGAGGGCCACTTCATCTTGCAGCTCGGGATGACTTTCGAATTGATAATTATAATCGACCCGCAATACCAACACATTGACCTGACGCGGAGCCAACTCCTGATCAATAAAAGCAATAAAATCGTCTAACTCATCGACCTGCGGCGCTGCAATGCATAGGCCACGAACGGGCAACACATCCTGAGCCACAACCGGGTGAATCACCACCAAGCCGAAAACAACGAACAATAGGTTTGCAAACTTTCTCATAACCAACACAAATTAAGATGAACAACAACTTCAACGCCTGTTTTTAATGAACATCGAGCCAGTCAATCAGCACTTCGCCCAGGTTTACCTGTAACTTAATTTCATTGTCGCCTTGCACGAAATTCTGTTTACCCAGACTTTCAAAAACCCAATGATTTCCTTCTAAAACCAATTCCAGCCTTTCGCCATTCAACATCAGCTCCAGTTGGGCATTTTCAGACAGTGCTTTCGCTTTCAAGGTAAGCTGGTGTGCGGCAGCCTGCAAACTTTCTACCCGATACGAGGTCCACTCGCCGGCTTTCAACCGAATGGCCTGCTCCGAAGTGCGGCTTCCTTCAGCATTGGCAATCACTTCTACCGGAACAGGTTCGTCCGTTCGGTAATTTTCAGATGTAAATTCATTGTCGAATACAAAATACGACTCATCCATGCCGTCGTGTCCGTAGTTTTCGGCTTCAATGCGTAGGGGAATCCGCCGAAGCATGGCGTGAACCACATCGGGATGGTACACACAATTCTCCAGCTTGATATTTTCCTCCAGCTCAGCAAAAATCCGGATCGCTTCTTCCCGCGAAGGTTTGGCTTCTCCACGCGAATAAGCCCTGACCAAGTCCCAACCCTCCGGAGGTAAAATCGAGTAGGGTGTGTTTTGCGTATCCATCTTCTTCCAGGGCCAAAATGACCAGCCAATGTTGTTCTTTTCGAAATATTGCGAAGTGGCAAAGTAAATGGCATTGCCTTTCTCACCGGTTTCGCCCACCCACACCGGGACATTCAGTTCGTCACGCTGTTCCAGAAAATGCTCAATACTGTTCAAATGGTCAGGGCGGTTCCAGCAGTAGTAATGAAACTGGTAAAAGGCATTGTCATCCAACGGTTCATCAAACAGCGACCAGTTGTTCGACCAATTGTACCCTTCGATGGTAAACATGTGCTTCTGATCCACTTCACGAATCGCCTGAATCAAACGTTTATAAAGCGGCACCAGTTGGTCCTTGTATTTGTCGGCAGCGCCCGTATTTTCAGGGAGCGGTTCATTCAGCAAATCGTAGGCCGCCACGGTGGGTTCGTCCTTGTAACGCCGGGCAATTCGAACCCAAAGCTCCACCAGCAAATCCTGGTTTTTGGGATCGGTAAACAACTCGGGGATATCGTTTGGGCTGTCGTCGATGTTCTGCCCGGTTTGCCCGCCCGGTGCACCATGCATGTCGATAATGACATACAGCTGGTGTTTCTTACACCAGGCAATCAGCTGGTCGAGCAACAAAAAGCCTTCATCGATAAACTCGTTGTTCTCGCCTTCGGTGACAAAAAGCCTCGAGTTCAGCGCCGGACGCACGGAGTTGAAACCCAGCTCCGCAATGCGTTCAATGTCGGCTTCGGTGATGTAGTTGGCTCGAAAGGATTGCCAAAAAGCAGCAGCCTCCTGCTCGCCAATCATGTCCGAAATCAATTTCTCAATCCGGCGCGGGCGGTCGCCATCTTTTCCAAAGCGCCACATGTAGCCTTCGGGCAGCATCCAGTTGCCCAGGCCCACACCGCGCAGGTAAACGGCTTCACCATCTTCATTGACAATATCCTGCCCGTCGGTTCGCAAAAACTGCTGTGCCGACGCAGGCACCAGCAGCATTAAAAACAGAGCGATAAGAAGAAGTCTGTCTTGAAACATGTTTGTGTTCTGATTACTGATCATTTTTTATTCGTTTAATCGGTTATTCCTTTTTTTGAACGAGCTGCCACACGTAGGTGGCCACATCGCCCGCATTGAGCTGAATGGTTGCTGTATGCCCTTCCTGTTTTAGAGTGAATTCCTGTTCTTCGTCCGATTCATTCATCACGATCAGCACCATTTTCCCGTCGGGCGTTTCGAAGGCCACATTGGGCAGGCCCGGCAACTCATTGCTATCGATCCGTACCGAGCCAGGCCGCACAAACTTCGAGGCGTGTGCAACGATATAATAAGCCACGTTCCGGGTTACCTCATCGCCAATGGTCAACGCCCCCAAACAACGGGTACAGCCTCCCTCGGTATGCGGGTCCTGATTGGGATCGGCAGCCAGGTTCCACTCCAGTACGGTTTTACACCAGTTGCGGCTGGCTCCAATAATCAGGTTTTTGATGTGCCACGGAAAATTGTCTTCAAACTTGCCGGGAGCGCCCACCCACTGCTCGGTGAAATATAAATTTTTGTCGGGATGGGCTTCATGCACCTGCGACAGCGCTTCAATTTCGCCACCATACAAATGAAAGGCGGATCCATCAACGTATTGCGCGGCTTCCGGATCAGCCAGAATTTCGAGCGGGTAGTCGATCCGGTCGGCATTGTGATCGTAAATCACAATCTTGGTTTCAATTTGATTGGCTTCAAAAGCGGGCCCCAAATGGTGCTTGATGAATTCGGCCTGATCTTTCGCCAGCATCAGCAAGCTCGGATTGTTCCCCGGATGCAGGGGTTCATTCTGCACCGTGATAGCATCGATCGGGATTCCCTCGGCTTCCATGGCCTGGATGTATTTCACAAAGTAATTGGCATAGCTTTCGTAAAACTCAGGCAGCAAACTACCACCGATGGAATGCTGGTTATCTTTCATCCAAACTGGAGGCGACCAAGGCGAGCCCATAATCTTAATCGATGGATTGACAGCAAGTATTTCCTTGAGCAGTGGAATGAGGTGGACTTTATCAGGCCCCAGATCAAAATTGACCAGGTCGGGATCGGTTTCACCCGAGGACAAATCATTGTACGAAAACACGCGGTCGTCTAAATCTGACGCCCCAATGCTGACCCGCAAATAACTGATGCCGATGTTGGTGTCCTGGGTCGCGAACAATTCTTCCAGCAAGGCAGCCCTTGTTACATCGCCCAGCCGATGAATATGATACGCGCTGCCGCCTGTAAGCGAGAAGCCAAAGCCATCCATCGTTTGATAACGAACAGCCGGATTCACCTCCAGAATTTTCTCGGTGGCCCGATTGGATTGATCAAACAAAATGGGTTCAGACTGCCGCTGAAATTTGAGCTGGCCGTCGCGGGTCGACAGCCACAGCTCAGCGGCCGGCTGACTGGCTTTTTCGGTACAATTCACACAAAAGAAAATGGAAAATAAGAGCAGGAAATAAAAAGGAATGGCACGCTGGTTCATCGATGTTGAATTTAGGTTTTATAAATCGGACACCTCTTTGAAGTGTCGTCCCAATATACAAATTTTATCCGCTGGTTTTTCTGAACCTATTCTTCAACACGCCCCGGTTCACGTCTGTTTTTACCCGGAGCATTGGTCAGATCGTCGCCCAAATCTTCCCGCGCCTCTTCAGCCAGCGCTTCCAATTCAGCTACCACTTCCGGATAAAATTCCATCACATCGTAGCGTTCGCCCGGGTCACGGCGAAGATCATACAGGCCTTTTTCGATCAGCACATTTTCGGGCGTTTGACCGGGCTGGCCATCCTGTCCGATGGTGTTGTTTTCGTAGGTCCGGCCGCGATGTTCAAACACCAGTTTCCAGTCGCCACTGCGCACCGCCTCCAAGTTGTTGCGGCGATAATAATACAGGAAGCTGTTTCGTGGCTTCGCTTCAAAATTTCCCCGAATCAGTTCTGACAGGTTCACCCCATCAATCTGCTGCTCCGGCATCGGACTTTGCGCCAAAGATGCCAGGGTTGGCAAAATATCAATCCCCGAGGCCAGCGCATTGCAAACCGTTCCTTCGGGCGTGACGCCTTTCCATTTCATGATGCAAGGCACGCGCTGCCCACCTTCAAAGGTGGTTCCTTTTCCCTCGCGCAAGCCGCCCGAACTGCCGGCATGATTGCCATAAGTCATCCAAGGGCCGTTGTCGGAAATCACAATCACCAGCGTATTTTCAGCCAGATTCAGTTGCTCCAGCATCTGGTTGATTTGCCCAACGCTCCAGTCAAGCTCCATGATCACATCGCCATACAAACCTTGCTCCGATTGGCCTTGAAAAGCCTCGGACACAAACAGCGGAACATGCGGCATGGGATGAGCCAGGTACACAAAGAAGGGCTTCTCCTGATTCTCCTGAATGAACTTCAACGTTCGTTTGGTGAAATTCTGCGTGAAGTGGGATTGATCCGGATTTTCCTCAATCACCTCATTCCCTTCAAACAAAGGCAATGGCGGGTAATAATTTTTGTTGACCGGATGATTGGGCCACATATCGTTGGAATACGGAATGCCATAAAACTCGTCGAACCCATGCTGAAGCGGCAGAAACTTTTTATGATGTCCCAAATGCCATTTGCCGAAAACCGCTGTGGCATAGCCTTTCTCCTTCAGCAATTCGGGAAGGATTTGCTCCTCGGGATTGATGCCCACCTGGGCCCGGTGATCGAGTGCACCGGCAAAGCCAATCCGGTTGGGGTAACAGCCCGTGAGCAAACCCGCACGCGAAGCGCTGCATACGGCCTGTGGCGAATAAAAATGGGTAAAGACAATACCCTCGCCGGCCATTTTATCGATGTGGGGCGTGGTAAACCCGGTCGCCCCGTTCAGCGAAACATCGCCATAGCCCATATCGTCCATATTGATCAGCACAATATTGGGCAAACGGTTCGCTTCCGGCTTTTGGGTGGTGGTGCACGCTGCCAGTCCGGCCAGCGCAACACAGGTGGTAAAGAGCGGTTTCATAGTGGCTGTATTTTAGGTTTGTATCGAATGTTTCATGTTGGTTTCCTGAAAGCTGCAAGGCGCCCAGAGTCCCACAGGATTGATCGGTTGAATATAGTCAAAACATTTGGAGTCCACTCCAAGACATCAATCAATTCAATGTCGTATTACAAATGCCGGACGGGTCGCCTTTCACAGGGGAGTTCGGCCTATCATTTTGCGTGATAAAGATAAAAAGAAAGTAATGAGTATAAACCAACAATGTTCTTTACATCCGACGCTCAAGCTCCAATAGATTTGTTTTTCAAACAAAAGCACGGATCACAGATCCGCGCTAGCGAGGTGGCCGCTGGATTAAACTAACAAGTTTGTGTTCATAGATTTCGGAATCAATATCACCAAACATTTAGTAACTTGTATCGATCACTTAAAAAATAAAATACCATGACAGATTTTTTTAGAATTAACATGCCTTACGGGCTACACCGCAATGACAACGGAGAGTGGATGGCTTTTAACAGGGAATACATGCCAATTGGAATAAACAAGAAAACGATTGAGTTTGATCAGCATTCAAATTATGGAGACCTTCCAGTCTTCACCTCCTACCCCAGGTTGTCCGAAGAAATCTTATTGAGGCTGTCTGCCGATAAAGAATCAATCCAAAGAGATCATGATGGAAGAATCGACAAAATCTTTTTGTACACCGATCGATCCAATCCCGTGATTAACCTTAATTCAGATTCGGATCATTTCGAAGAATATTGGAAAAAACTCAGAGTCTTGGCTACCATCTGTTTCAAGTACCCCGAACAGACGGGCCATTTGGCAAGATAAAGCACTGTGTCGGCCCTCATTCCGAGAACTACCGGAACAGGCAGTCCCCGCTTCGCTAAGACGAGGCGGAGTTTGAAATCAACACAAGAGCGCTTCATGGATAAATTTCAGAATAAATATCGCATACCATCCGCCCGCTTGCAAAATTGGGATTACAGTTCGAACGCCGCCTATTTTGTTACCATCTGCGCGTACAACCGTGAATGTTATTTCGGCCATGTTGCAGAGGAGAAAATGGTCTTGTCTGAAATCGGAAAATTTGTCGATTCCGAATGGTTGAAAACATTCGACATTCGCAAGGATATGAATTTAACGATGGGCGAATATGTTGTGATGCCCAACCATTTTCACGCCATCATTATTATTGGTAAAAATGAATATAACCGTGGGGATGCGGTGCGTGGTGGTGGTGGTGGTGGAGACGCGATGCATCGTAGAGACGCGATGCATCGCGTCTCTACGAACGACAAACCCGCAAACAAATTCGGGCCACAATCGAAAAATTTGGCATCGATTATTCGTGGTTTTAAATCGGCCGTTACCGTACATGCCCGGAAAATCCACGCGGATTTTGCCTGGCAATCCCGGTTCCACGACCACATCATCCGTGATGATGAGTCGTTTGAACGGATTTTAAATTATATCCGCACCAATCCATCAAACTGGAAAGAGGATCGATTCACCCCAGACCACTCCGCAGTAGGTTGATTCGTGTTGCAAATTAGGTGCGTCGATTTTTAATCGACGATTGTATGAATGCGCGATTAAAAATCGCGCCACCCGGAACAATCACGTTGGACCTTGACCGCCAACTGCCCCCTGGAATTTGGTCCGGCAGCTGCCGGATGGATTTTGTTTTTTTGGATTTTGGAATTTGAAATTTAGGTTTTAGAACCCCCGCTCCCCCACAATGGTTTGTTGTTGTACCCCCCGGGAACAGTTACGGCTGGATTAAAAGCCTAAGAGAACAACTCGCTGATATCGTCTTTATTCAACTTTTTCAGAATGCTTTCGTCGGTTTGGATGATGTCGCCGGCTATTTTCTTCTTTTTGTTTTGAAGGGTCAATATTTTTTCTTCCACGGTATTGGTACAAATCATCCGGTAGGCAAATACTTTTTTGTCCTGCCCAATCCGGTGACAGCGGTCAATGGCCTGGTTTTCAACCGCGGGATTCCACCACGGATCGACCAAATACACATAGTCGGCAGCCGTTAAATTGAGCCCCGTTCCTCCGGCCTTCAAACTGATTAGGAACACGCGCAGGTTTTCATTTTCCTGGAAATTATTGACCGACTGCTCGCGTTGTTTGCTGCTGCTTTGTCCGTCCAGGTATTCGTGTTCGATGTTCAGCTTGGCCAGTTCATCCTGAATCAAGCCCAGCATTTTTACAAACTGCGAAAAGACCAGAATTTTATGCTTGCCCGTTTTGTCGGTAATGTGCCGCACGAGTTCCTTTATTTTCACCGATTGGGTTTCCGTGACGTCATCCGAATTTAAAAGCACCGGCGAATCGCAAATCTGCCGCAAACGGGTTAAGGCTTCCAACACCATCATTTTCGATTTTCCAATGCCTTCGTCTTCTATTTTACTGAGCAAGCGGTTTCGGAATTCGTTGCGGTAGGCATCATACACGCGACGCTGTTCACTCTCCATTTCGCAGTACAAAATATTCTCGGTTCGATCGGGTAGTTCCGAGGCCACATTTTCTTTGGTGCGGCGCAACACAAAGGGATTGATGATTTTATTCAGCTCGCCGGCCATCTGTTCATCGCCATCTTTATCAATGGGCGTTGAGTAGTTCTCTTTAAATTTTTGAACCCCACCAAAAAAGCCATGATTGACAAAACTCATCTGCGCAAACAAATCGAAGGTGCTGTTTTCGATGGGTGTTCCGGTCAGCGCTATTTTATTGCGGGCGTTGATCAGGCAAGCCGCTTTGTAACGGTGCGACGCCGGATTTTTAATGGCCTGCGATTCGTCGAGCACGGCGTAGTTAAACCGGAAATGCCTCAGAATTTGAATGTCGCGCACCAAAATTCCGTAGGTGGTAAACACCAGGTGATAGTTTTTAAAATCGTCGGTATTTTTTGCACGGTCGGTGCCATAATAGTAAAGCGCTTTCAGCTTTGGAGCAAATTTCCGCAATTCGTTCTCCCAGTTAAACAGCAAGGTTGTGGGGACAACCACCAGGTTTACGCCATTGCTTTTGTTGGCCTGTTGCTGCAAAAATGCCAGCATCTGCAAGGTTTTTCCCAGTCCCATGTCGTCGGCCAAAATGCCGCCCCACTGCATGTCGTCCAGGAAATTCAGCCAGTTTAGTCCTTCCTTTTGGTAGTGCCGCAAGCTGGCTTTAATCTGTTTCGGAACTTCCGTTTCGTTGATGTTGGTGAAGTTTTTCAGGCGCTGTCGTTTTTCTGCAATTTCCTGCAAAACGCTGGCATCATCCAGCTTGTCAAACAGTTCGTCGACCACCGAAAAACGGAGCTTCGATATTTCCAGCTTGTCTTTTTTAATTTCGCCATGCCTGAAATATTTTTCAAGTTTATGAAGCCATTCCGAGGGTAACACGCCCACCGAGCCATCTTTTAACTGGATATAGCGTTGCTTATTGAGCACCGCTTTTCTAATATCATTCAGGGTCACGCGGTTATCGCCAAAGCTGACGGCCAGATCCACTTCAAACCAATCTTGCCCCGATGAAAGCGAAGTGCTGATCTTCCCTTTGTAGGGCGAATACCGGAAGTTTTTCAAATCCTTCAAGCCAAACACCTCAACATTGAGGGTTTGCAGCTGATCGAAAAAGCGATAAAACCACAGATCTTTCGTGAACTCGCTGTAATGCAGGTAAAACAGCTTCCTGCTCTTTTGGCTTTCAAAATCGGGGTGCAACTCAGCCAGCGAATCCAGAAAATCATTCTCAAGTTCGAAATTTCGACGGTATTCGGTAATGACATCGCCGTTTTTCACCAGCCTGTTTCCGGTGGTATGCAGTGCCGCCGAAACATCGTTGTCGTATTCAACCCGGGGTGTAAAAACCACATGCTCATTTTGTTCCGAAAGAAACAGCTGCTTTTTATTGAAATCTAACTCGACGATTTCATTAATGAATGTCCCGGGCAAGTACCGCACTTCAAAATTTTCGGAAATGGGCTCCACCACGTTTTTAAAAAATTCATCCTTGTGTGTGGCCACCATTTTTACTTTTTCAGGAAAGCCAGCTATGATTTCCGCTGCCTTTTCACTTTTCACAAAATGGTAGGTGTTTCCAATGAGATAAAAAAAATGGTCAGTCGGATCCGACTTCTCCGTTGTTCGTTCCCGTAAGTCGGCACCGATTTTTATTTTCAGGTCGAGGTATAAAAACTCCTGGTCTTTCGAGACTTCAAACACCGCATCGGCTGGCTCGGACGACAAATGAATGGCCAGCAAATCCTTTTTTCTGATATGATGGGTGTAATCTGCTATCCCATACACAAACTTTTCTTTTTGCAAGCAATCGAAAGCTCTCTTCATCCGGTTAAAATCATCACCTTCATCATTGTCCAGTTCATCAATCAACCGCAAAAGCTTCTTGGCATTTTCGCTTTTATCGATGATAAATTCGGCTTCCATTTCTTCGGCGTAGGGTTTAATGTGCGTGGCAAGCTCCAGGGGGTTGTTCTTGCGGGTTTTGCCTACAATGGGAACAATCTGATACCGCTCATTTTTCTCATCGTAAGCATCTTCGTAAAAATTCCGGTAGGCCACACTGAATGAAATTCCTTTCTTCAACACAAAGCCCAGTTCGCGCTGTTCCCTTTTTTTCGAAAGCTCACCGATGAATGATTCTTCATTGTTTAGCATTTTCAGCAAGCTGGAAATATAGGTATTGGTGGTAGCGGCTACCGGAACCAAGCCCTCTCCCTTCATTGACGGATAGCACATCAAGCCTTGTTTTTCGGAAAAGGAATACGAGAAGTATTCGTTAAAATCGGCACTTTCAGGCAGACCATAAGTTTTCATCCAGTCGCTTTGACTGGCCAGGATCCTGCCGCTAAAAACCTCGGCCAATAAATTTGGCATGGGCGAATTGGCGATCATGCTCAGGCACTGCGCTTCAGACGTCGACAATTTGAATGACTTTGGTGCCTGGGGCGATGTCACATACACTTTCCCATCTTCCATAAAGAACCGGACGTTGGCATCGGCATTTCCGGTCAAAAAAGTGATGGCTTCATTCGAAATCTTAACCGTATTGTAAAACACGTAATTGACCAGATACTCAAGCTGCGACAAAACACCGGGCGTTGTATTTCTCCTAATAAAATCGAAATCAATGTTCTGATAATCCGGAATTTCATATCCCAAATGCTTTGCATTTCTACCACTTAACGGTTTTTCCTTCAGGGTGGACATCAGCTGTTTTTGGTATTGCAATGCATGCTGCTCACCCAGATTATCTGACACAAAAAGCAAAGCCGCCACGGCGTGTTTGCACAAGCTTCCCCATTCGAAAAGGCAGGTGCAACCGGTTTGTATATTCTGATGGTCCACCCCTTTTACCTGAACCTGGTAATTCTGGGAGCCGTGAACAGTGAACTTCCAGCTATCGGTTTTCTCAGAATAGTCATCAAAAAACACCTTGTCGCTTTTGTACAACTCTTGCCCCCGGCCTTGCACTGCCGCTGAAGCGTAAAAGTTAATGTGTCTTTTGATGTGCTCTTTTAAGTAGTAATGATCGGCTCCCATATTGTTGATGGTTGAAAATGAAAAATGCAGCTTCAATATTACGGTTTTCACGCAACCATTCAAAGCTAACAAATGGGGTTTTATCAGTCAATTGTTAACCAATTTAAATCTACTTTGACCACTGGCGACTGCTTTTTTAAGAAAAAAGGGGATATAGACAATGGGCAACAGTAGGAAATAAAGGCACTGCTGCGCTTCTAATTCGATTTAAACCGACAACAGACTCCAGCGCAAAAAAAAACTTACCATTACAAATTTAGCTTTGTAATGGTAAGTCAATGATTGAGCGTCCAATCCCGTCACACGGAAAATCGGACTTTGCATTTCTAAAAACTAGTTAGACCAACCGCGGTACAAACCTTCGCCCGACTGACTGTATCCGGCATTTTGCTCCAGCAGTCCTTCTGACAAGTCGATTTGACTTTGTGGTATGGGGAAAAATCCCATGGTCGCGTCGTAACGTGCGCTGTATCCGTCCGGGTGCAGTGCGTCGTGGACATCTTCGACTCCAAAGTTATAAACAGCAACACCGACCTGTGATTCGAGCGCTTGTTTTGCAAAAGCAGCTCCCCAACGTCGCATGTCGTTCCATCTCAGTCCTTCGAAAGCCAGCTCATAACGTCGTTCTTTCTGAATGTTTTCGAGCGAATAGCTGACAGGATCCAGTTCGGCACGTGCCCGAACTTCATTCATATAGCTGGCATCTTCTTTCAGTTCAGACAACATCAACAGTACGTCGGCAAAACGGATAAAGACTAAATCATCGGTATGACTCAGCTGGTTGTTGTCGCTGGTTCCATGCATGAGCACGCCGTAGTCGTTCTTTAGGCTCCCATCGGTGTCTCTGGCCGTAACGCCATTGTATTTTTTACCCCAATAGTTACTTTCAAGAACAAAGTCCCAGGCACCTCTTTGGTAACCGAGCGGAATGACTTCTTCTTCAATATCCATCACCGAAGCCCAAAGGCGAACGTCGTTCGGCTCATCTTCCTGCCATTGTTCCACCAACGAGGTTGGAATCGAATTTCCTTGTCCCCAACCACCCGCAAAGGGGTAGGTGTTTTCCAGATTCTGAAGCCCACGCAAAGCATAGAACAACTGGTAGGTGTTTGAATAACCCCGTCGGATATCCCAATTGGCAAAATTGGAAAACTGAAGAACGAATACCGATTCGGGATTTCTGGCGCCATCGTCGCTGGCAAACTTCAGTGTCTTGCCCGTTTCGGTCATATAATCCTGGATATATTGGTAATCTCCGATAGTTAATCGGTTGGTATAAGGCCACAGTTCGTGAAAATCGTCAACCAACTCATGACCGCTGTTTGCATAACAATCTTCCAGCCAGGTAATCACATCCTGTTTTGAAACAGAACCACCGTCAGGTAATGCAATGGCACTTTGCTGATAGAAGCCGGTGTAATAAAGGAATATTCTTGCCATTAAGGCTTGTGCAGCCCATTTGGTAATTCGTCCTTGTTGTGTTTCGGTGTAAGGCACGTCGGGCAATAAGCCGATGGCATTTTTCAGGTCTAATGCGATTTGTCCATAAATCTCATCGGCTGTTGCAGCCGGCAAATTCACATTCTCAGTCGTAATTTTCAACGGAACTTCATTGAAAACGGTATTGAGCTGGTAATAATACCAGGCCCTCAAAAACATGGCTTCTCCGGTAAATTGATCCTTCTTTTCAGGACTAACCACCTCATCTGCAAGCAAGGGCATATTTTCGATGGCAAAGTTGGCCCGGTGTACGCCTTGGTATAACACGCTCCAGGAATGCAGCAGCATTTCATTGTCCGAAAACTGAAAAGTTTCGTAGGACTGCGCCTGAATGTCGTTCATTCCGCCGCCGCCAAGCTTATCGTCGCTGGCCACTTCCCAAATGAAAAACGGGCTTCGGTCAACTTGGTGCTGGAGGTTATTCATGATCGTGTAGATTCCAGCCATCATCTGTTCAGCATCCGCTGCTGTTTGTGGAAAGTTGGATGAGGTTTTATCGGTCAGCGGTTGGGTTTCAAGGAAGTCTTCGCATCCCCAAAGCAACAAACCGGCAAATAAATAATATATCAATTTCTTCATAATAATTCAGATTAATGGTTTTAAAATTTCAGGTTAACACCGATCAGGTAAGTCCGTGGCGAAGGATAAAATCCTAAATCAATGCCTGAGACAAATGGCTGTTCATCGCCGTATCCCACTTCAGGATCCATTCCCGAATAGTCTGTGAAAGTAAGCAAATTACGACCAGTCAGATACAACCGGGCCTCCCCAAAAGGCAATCTTGGCATCAAGTTTTTAAAATCATAACCTACCGTGAGATTCTGAATCTTGACAAAATCACCATCTTCGATATAAATCTGTGAAATGTTAATTCTATTCGTCGTATTACCAGCCGACATACGCGGTAACTTATTCGAAGTTCCTTCGCCATGCCAGCGATTTAAAATATGATCGGTATAGTTTTGGAATTCGTTGTCGGCAAATGAACGGTACGACTTTAAGATTTGATGGCCAAATGCGCCTTTGCCGGTCACTGCAAAACTGAAGCCTTTATACTCAAAATTGAGGCCAAAGCCAATTCTAAAATCAGGGTGTGGATTACCCATCATGGTTTTATCATCTGGCGTTACCGCTCCATCGCGATTCGTATCAACAAAGATCACATCACCCGGCTCCGGATCTGCTTGCAAGAAACCTTCTGTCCAGTTGTCAATTTGCTGTTGGTTCTGGAATACTCCGGCTGTTTCGTAGCCATAGAAATATCCGATCGGGAATCCGGTTTCTACGCGCCATACTGGATCGGTTCCTTGAGAAATGATACTTCCATTACTTTGAATAAAACCGGCAGCATTACCCAAGCGGGTCACTTCATTGTCATTTTTGGAGATGTTAAAGTGTGCGCCGTAATTGAAGTCTCTGATACGATCGTTCCACCGAAGTGCCAGTTCAACACCTTTGTTTTCAACATCACCTCCATTATAGAAAGGAGCTTGCGCACCGAAAATCGCGGGCAAAGGCTGACGAACCAACCAATCTTTGGTTGTTTTCTTATAATAGTCCAAAATAACCTGGAACCGGGAGTCCAGGAAATAGGCATCCACCCCGATATTCAATTGTTCTGACGTTTCCCATGCCACATCAGGATTTGGCAAAATGGAAGGGAAACCACCAAGTTGCATTTCGCTTCTGTTATCTCCAAAACGGTAATTGTTTTCAACATTAAACCCAACAAGGGCTAAGTATTGGAATGGTGCAATGGTTGAATTTCCATTTTGTCCCCAGCTCATGCGTAGCTTCAGAAAATCAATCACGTCGCTACCCATCAGAAAATCTTCTTCGCTCATCAACCAACCAGCGGCAACGGATGGAAAATATCCCCAGCGGTTGCCTTTGGCGAAATTGGAAGAACCATCTGCCCTCATCACTAAGGTCAACAAATACTTTTCTTTGTAGTCATAGTTCACCCTACCGAAGAAAGAGGCAAGCTGTCCCCAGTCAAGTGGGCCTCCCGAAATATTGGTCACACCGGTTGTCAGGCCATCGGTATTGTCAAGGTAAGCATGTTCGAAACCGATAAATGTCGGATAGGCATTGGTCACATCCATATTCGTTCCCAAACCCCATTTTTCAATCGACTGACCCACAAGCATATCCAAGCCATGATCGCCGGTATTAAACTTGTAGTTCAGGGTATTCTCAAATGTCCAGCTGTGGCCGGTACCCCCTGATTGCTGAATACGCCCGGGGCTCAGGGAAACATCACCCGCAAGTTCATAGGCTGGCTGGTATTGACGATAGCTGTTTCCATTAAACCGGTATCCATAATTACTTCTGAAAAACAAGCCTTTAATGGGTTGAACCTGGAGATAAGCACTACTGTTGATATTGTAGTTTCTACCGTCATTCATCCCCCGGTTTAGGTGCATTTGCGCCAAAGGGTTGTAAATCCGTGAAGATAGGTCTGCCAATCCTGAATCATCCAAATCATCATAAGCATAGTATTCTCCTGCATCGTTGTATACAGGCACCAGTGGGTTTCCTCCCAACATGTTGCGTACATCATTGTAGTACATTCCTCCAATAGCAATTCCGCCTTTTTTACTGTAGCTGTAGTTGAAGGTTTGTCCAACTTTTATGACTTCCATGCCATTTTTCTCATAGAGTACGTGGTCGCTATTCAACCTGAGGGTGTAGCGTTCATACTTGGGTTCCACAGGTTTACCAAAAACGCCTTCTTGTGATGAATAGGAAAAGCCCATGGAGAAAACAGACTGGTTTGAACCACCACTGATATTGATGGCGTGATTCTGAATGGGCGCATTTTCATTGTATGCTTCTTCCATCCAGTTGGTTCCATTCCATTCGCCACTTTGAATTTTCTGGTATAAAGCAGGAATAGCGCTGGCAAAGTCAACGGCGCTTCTTCCGGAAACAACCCGCTCTTCATTGTACATGTCCATAAATTGCTGGGCATTGAGCGGTTTTGCTAAGTTCTCAATCTGCTGAACACCATAGTATCCGTCATAGGTCACCTGCAGTTGCCCAACATGTCCTTGCTTGGTGGTCACCAAAACAACGCCGTTGGCCGCCCGCGATCCATAGATTGCAGCCGAAGCAGCATCTTTCAGAATGTCGATTGACTCAATATCCGCCGGGCTAATGTTGTTGATATCGCCTCCGGCAACACCGTCAATCACATACAGCGGCTGCGAGTTGCCAATTGTTCCAAGTCCGCGAATATTCACCTTGAATCCTTCGCCGGGCATACCTGAGTTCTGAATGATATTCACACCCGGAGACTGACTCTGGATGGCTTCGAGCGCCTCACTGGTACTTTGCTGAACCAAATCTTCCGAACCCACATTGATGTTGGCTCCTGTGGTCAACTTCTTTTTCTGCGTACCGTAACCAATGGCCACGACTTCCTCAATACCAATGGCATCTTCCAGCATCACGACATTGATTGTCGATTGATTTCCAACGCCAATCTCCTGGCTGCGCATGCCCACAAACGAAAACACCAAGGTGCCGTCGGCAGGAACATTTTCGATGGTGTAACTCCCATCAAGGCTGGTGATGGCACCTTGTACGGTCCCTTTAATTAAAACGGTTACACCTGGAAGCGGCTCCCCGGTAGAGTCGGTGACCTTACCTGAAACTGCCCTGCTCTGATTCGTTTGTTCGCTGAACCTGGAATCCTGGCGTTGGTGAATGATGATCAGCTTATTATTCACCGTGTAGGTTAATCCCGATTCATCCATCAGGAAAGCCAACACCTGATCAATCGTCTGGTTTTTCATGTCCAAACTAACTGATTTGCTTAAGTCAACTTCCTGATTGTTGTAAAAGAAGGAGAATTCGGATTGATCTTCAATCTGGCCTAAAACCTGCTCTATTGTTAGGTTTTGACCTGATACACTGAGCTTTGTTTTTTGTGCGTTGCTCGCTGCCGAAACGTGCAGCAAAGCCGCCATCATAAACAGACAGACTAGTTTCATAATTCGAAAAATTTTTGGAACGTCAACCCAAGGGGCATGACTTCCATTGATTCGTTTTTTTTTCATAAATTTGAAATGTTTAGACAATTAATAATTTGATTGTTTTACCAAGGCGGGCTGTTGTGGCGACATCCCGTCTTTTTGTTTTATTACATAGGCTGATAAATTAATTCGAACTCCCTGAAATTTGTTTTCTTATAACCAATCGGGCTGGTCAGTTTCAGGGCATCCAGCACCTGCCAGATGGTCTCCTGGTTTTTAAATTTTCCGGAATAGGTGATGGCTTCCAGTTCTTTCGACTGGTAAATTAGTTTCACATCGTACCAACGCTCCAAACGCTTCACCAAGTCGGGAAACGGAATATCCTTAAAAATAAATTCCCCATTCACCCAGGCCAGGTCCGAATTTACATCGGTTTTCGTCAGCTTGGCTTGCATGGTCTGCTGGTCGAAACTCACTTTTTCGCCCGGATTTAACTCAACCACCTGCTTTTTAATCGTGGTCAGTTTTATTTTTCCTTCGGAAAGGGTGGTACTTATTCGTTGATCTTCGGCATAGCTGCTGACATTGAATTTGGTTCCGGTTACCAGTACATCAAACTTGTCGGTTTGAACCGTGAAAGGATGACTGGCATCCGACTGCACCTCAAAATAGCCTTCGCCGGCCAGGGTAACCACCCGATTTTTGGCTGAAAAATCAGCACTGATTTCCAAGCGGCTGTCTGCATTTAGCTTCACCTTGGTACCATCGGCCAATACCAATTCCGATTTGGACCCCTGGGGCACATAATAGGATTCGACCTGTGCTTGTGAATTGCCCAGCTCAGGTTGCAAAAGGCTTCCCAGTAAAAACCCAATAAAAAGTACCGCAGCCGCAGCCGCGCCCGGCAACCAGGTCGGCCAGGTCCGGCTTCGTTTTTGCACGGCCTGCCGTTGATAAAATTTCAGAAGCTGTTCGGTGTCGCGATGCGAAGTTTGCCAACTGGCATCCCAGACATCTTTTATATGGAGAAAACGCTTTTCATTCTCCGCCTTTGCTTTCACCCAGCGGAAAAGCAATTCTTCGTCTTCCATCGAACAATCGCCATTTAAATATCGGGCAATTAACTGTTCGGGTATGTTTGTGTCGTTCATCATCAACCTATTTAGGCTATTTATAAAGAACACAACCACAATTCGAAAATTACGTCATTCGAAACAAAAAAAATCAATTATTTTTTCAACTGACAGATATGAAGCAAGATATGAAGCAGTTTTTCAGAAAGTTCTTCTTTCAGCGAAGTCAGGGCCCGAAACAATCGTGTTTCGACCGTGCGAACAGGAATATTGAGCCGCTCGGCAATTTCTTTGTTTTTGAGTCCTTCAAAACGGCTCAACTCAATCACCTCACGATGAATCGCTGACAAGGAATGAATGGCCTGGTGAATTTTTGCCAGGCTTTCCTTCTCAATCAGGGATTTTTCACCACTCTCAAAATGCCGGATTTCCATATTAACAAGAGAAGTCAATTGCTTATGCTTTTGTATCACTTTCTGATGCTTTAGGTAATTGAGACAGGCATTACGGGTTGAACGAAATAAATAGGCTTTGAGATGCTCTTCATCCAAACCGAGTTTCTGCTTTTCCCAAATCAAGGCAAAAACATCCTGCACCAAATCCAAAGACACATCTTCGTTGGCAACAAACTTATAGGCATACAAAACCAGTGGCTGGTGATACCTTCTGAAAATCGTATTGAAATCGGACATCATCGTGTTTTTACTGGCAGCAAATTAGCGAATTTAAGTCAATATCAAAATGATTTTATCGACAAGTATGCCATATTCCCATGGTTCAGGTCACGAAAGTATTGTACTTTTGTAGCAAATTTGAGGGCAAGTCATTTGACTGACTTCGAGAAGATCACCATAGAAATGAAAACAGCATCA
>NZ_LGIA01000061.1 GCF_001270965.1 Sunxiuqinia dokdonensis
ATCGATTTTCCAGGATCAGGGCACTGGTTGTTGGTGATGCCATGGTCGATTCGTACCTGTGGGGAATTGTTGATCGAATCTCGTCAGAGGCTCCCATTCCGATTGTGACGGTCAGCCGTCAGGAAAACCGGATAGGCGGAGCTGCCAATGTGTCGCTTAATCTCCAATCTCTGGGAGCAACTCCGGTATTGGTTTCCATGGTTGGGAACGACCCCAAGGGTGATATTTTCATGCAGCTCCTTCAGAAAAGCGGCATGAGCGATGCCGGAATTTTGCGTTCTGACCGCAGACAAACTACCGTGAAAACACGTATCATGAGCGGACGGCAGCAGGTTGTTCGGGTGGATGAGGAGACGGCCGAACTGATTTCAGCGCACGAAGAAGCGCTCGTTTTTGAGCGTATTGAATCCTTGGTGGAGCAGCAGAATTTTGACCTTGTTTTATTTGTTGATTACGATAAAGGCGTCATCACGCAATCACTCATCGAAAAAGTGTGCCAGTTGGCACAATCCAATGGAATCTTGATCGCAGTTGATCCGAAGAAACGAAATTTCAACAATTACAGCCATGTCGATCTTTTTAAACCCAATTTCAAAGAATTTAAAGAAGGACTTGGCTTGTCAGTCGACAAAAGCGATTTTCAATCGATTTTGCAGGCTGCCGAAAAGTTCAAGGAAGAGAAAAAGCTGGGAGTGATTTTTATCACACTGTCAGAGTTGGGGGTCATCATCAGCAATGGAATCACCCAGGATCACTTTCCGGCCGAGATTCGCGATATTGCCGATGTGAGTGGTGCCGGTGATACGGTTATCGCAGTTGCCGGCCTGTGCCTGGCTGCCAACATGTCAACGCGTTTTATGGCGCAACTGGCAAATCTGGCGGGAGGTTTGGTGTGTGAGAAATCTGGAGTTGTTCCCATTGACCGTGAGCGACTTAAAACGGAAGCCCGAAGGATTAAAACTTCTCTGTAAATAAGGCTTTTTGAATGAGACGATTAAGATCGATGACGAGATATATTTTGAATTCCTCGGTCATTTTATCCATAAAATATTAACTTTGGAACGCAGCGAAAATCAGGAAAAGAACTATGGGAAAAGTTATTGCACTAGCCAACCAAAAAGGGGGCGTTGGAAAAACAACATCAGCGATTAATTTGGCAGCCAGTCTGGCTGTTTTGGAATATAAAGTACTGATTATTGATGCTGATCCTCAGGCAAATGCTACTTCCGGGATTGGTTTCGATGTGAGGAATGTAAAGACCAGTATTTACGAATGCATTGTGGATGATATTGATCCGCGGAAGATCGTTTTGAACTCGGAAATTGACGGATTAGACCTCATTCCATCACACATTGATTTGGTGGGCGCGGAAATTGAAATGCTTAACCTGCCAAACCGCGAAAAGGTGATGAAAGTTGTGATAGAAAAGCTTCGTGATGACTACGATTTTATCTTGATCGACTGTTCGCCATCCCTGGGGTTGATTACTGTCAATTCACTGACCGCGGCCGATTCCATCATTATCCCGGTTCAATGCGAATATTTTGCATTGGAGGGATTGGGTAAGCTGCTGAATACAATTAAAATCATTCAAACCCGTTTGAATCCGGAGCTGGAAATTGAAGGGTTTTTACTGACCATGTACGATTCAAGGTTGAACTTGTCGAATCAAGTGCTTGAAGAAGTGCGGACCCACTTTGGCGATATGGTTTTTGATGCAACGATTTCACGAAACATCAAACTCAGTGAAGCGCCTAGCTACGGAAAGCCCGTTGTTTTGTACGATGCCAATTCGCGTGGATCAGAAAATTATATGGATTTGGCCCGTGAGATTCTGCAAAAGAATGATTTGACAAAAATTAAAAATTCTGAAAAAGTAATTGAATAAATTCGCATAATAATGGCAAAAAGGAATGCATTGGGTAGAGGGCTTGGCGCCTTGATTGACGATGCGGGTAAAGATAGAGGCCCGGATTCTTCGATTAGTGAAATTGCAATTGATGAGATTGAAGCCAACCCGTTTCAACCCCGAACGAAGTTTGATGAAGAAGCATTGAATGAGTTGGCCGCTTCAATCAAGGAGATCGGGATTATTCAACCCATTACACTTCGACAGATCGCAAACCATAAGTTCCAGATTATTGCTGGCGAACGGCGGTTCAGGGCATCCAAGATTGCTGGTTTGACTACCGTGACGGCTTATGTGCGTAAAGCCGACGACGAAGGCATGCTGGAAATGGCCTTGATTGAAAATATTCAACGCGAAGATCTGGATGCCATTGAAATCGCACTTTCCTATCAGCGTTTGATTGACGAGTGCAAACTGACCCAGGAAAGCCTGAGTGACCGGGTAGGTAAAAAGCGGTCAACGGTATCAAACTACCTGCGCTTGTTGCGATTGCCAGCAGCCATTCAGAAGGGGATTGTGGATAAGACAATTTCGATGGGGCATGCCCGGGCCTTGGTTAACGTTCAAAATCCAGAGGATCAGCTAGCCGTTTATGAGGAAATTTTGAGGCATGATCACTCCGTGCGGAAGGTAGAGGAACTCGTCAGGCAACTGAACACCTTGGGGAAAAAGCCCGTCAAATCGGCTCCAAAACAAAAGCATCCCGAGGAGTATGGCGAACTGCAGGAGCATTTAAGCCGGTTCTTTAAGACGAAGGTTGATTTTTCGCTGAACAATAAAGGGAAGGGCAAAATCGTTATTCCGTTTGGTTCGTCAAAAGATCTGGAACGAATTATTGGGATTCTGGATAAACTGAATGCCTGATTTTATTTCAGAAAAAAACATTAAATGATAGTCGAAGTCCCGCAACTTCGTAGTCGTATTTCAAGTCGTAAATACCTTGGTATTCGAGTGAGTAAAAGAAAAGTAAAACGGTCTTTGACCATAAAAGCCCTGTTCGTGATCCTGTTTATTTTGTCAGGATTTGTTGCATCTGCCCAGCGAATTTCAGCGGCTGACAGTGTGATAGTTGCGCCCAAAGAACCTGTACATTCACCACGTAAAGCCACCATTTATTCGGCCGTTTTGCCTGGCATGGGGCAAATTTATAACAAGAAATATTGGAAAGTTCCGTTGATTTATATAGGTTTTGGTGCACTCGGTTATTTTATCGATTGGAACAATGATCAGTATGTGTTGTACAGGCAGGCTTATGCCGATATTGTTGATGATGACCCAAACACCAACTCGTTTGAAGATTTGAACTTCGAAGGTAGGTGGGATGGACAAAGGCAGCAGTTTACAACGGCGCTGCAACGGGCGAAGGATAACTCGCGACGAAACCGCGATTTGGTCATCATTTCAACCGCAGCGTTTTATGCGTTAAATATTATTGATGCCAGCGTGGATGCACACTTGTTTAACTTCGATATCAGCGATGATTTAACCATGAACTGGATGCCGGGGCCTGTTTATTGTATGGATCAAAAATTAATAGGAATTCATTGTAGGATAAGATTTTAAAGGGGAGGATATGAAGAATTTATTTGGATTAATCGTCGTTATTTTTGTGAGCGCGATCAGTCAAAACGCATTGGCTGATCGGTTTGACAAAGAAGATATTAAAAGAGTTCGCAGCATTGAAGTGACTGCTTTAGATAGTGTGGATGGATACCACAAAAAATATAAGATACCCGACGAAAACCTGAACGACATTTTTGCTGCAAAAATTGACAGTTTGCTGAACTCTTGGTACATGCAGAATGTGTTTGAAATGCCTGCCGGAACTGAATTGTTTGACAGTGCCAGCTTGGTTTCGATTCCCGATTCAGTGTATATTGAGCGCCTTCAGGAAATCGAGTCGTTCGTGGATTTGTCGTACAACAAAACGGTGCGGAACTTTATCGAACTGTACACGCAGCGCCGCCGCGACCAGGTTGAAATGATGCTGGGACTGGCGAGTTATTACTTTCCAATTTTTGAGGAGATGCTTGATAAGCACGATTTGCCCATGGAGTTAAAATACATGGCAATCATCGAATCGGCTTTGAATCCGGTGGCACGTTCACGGGCCAATGCCGTTGGCTTGTGGCAGTTTATGTATGGAACAGGCAAAATGTACAAACTGGAGATTGGCACCTACGTGGATGAACGCCGCGATCCGGTGAAAGCAACGGAAGCAGCGGTGCTTTATTTAAAAGATTTGTATAAGATCTATAAAAACTGGCATTTGGTGATTGCGGCCTACAACTGTGGCCCGGGGAATGTCAACAAGGCGATTCGTCGTTCGGGTGGCGAGCGCGATTATTGGTCAATCTACTACCGCTTGCCACGTGAAACGCGTGGCTATGTGCCGGCATTCATCGCAGCGGCCTATGTAATGACCAACTACCATCAGCACAACCTGAGCCCCCGCTATCCCGATTTTCCAATTGTGACCGATACAATCATGATCAACAGTTACCTGCATTTCGAGCAGGTTGCCGAAGTGATTGGTACACCGATTGAAGCCCTGCGGGCACTGAATCCACAATACCGGATGGATATTATTCCTGCAAAAGAAAATAAACCCTACGCATTGAAAATCCCCATCGAAACGGTAGCCAGTTTCATTGACAATGAAGAAGCCGTGTATGCCTTGAACCGCGATCAGTACTTCCCAAACAACGAAATCATCAACCCAAAAAGCAGCACAACGGCGTATCCAACCGATATACAGGGCAAAGATAAGTTGTATTATACGGTGAAGTCGGGCGATAACCTGGGCTATATTTCCGAATGGTTCCGGGTACGGGCATCGGATCTGCGCTATTGGAACAACATTCACAACAACCTGATCAGGGTCGGGCAAAAACTGGCCGTTTATGTACCCCAGGGACAGGCCGACTTTTATGCTGACGTGAACCGGATGAATTTTGCCGAGAAGCAAGCCTTTAAAAAGAAAACCCCGGTGACCAGCGCCAGTGCTCAGGTGCAAACCACGGCCAGTGGCGAGTTTGTTTTGTACACGGTGCGGCGGGGTGACAACCTTTGGTCGATTGCCCGCAAGTTTCCCGGCGTATCGAATAACGACATCCTGAAGTGGAACAACATTAGCAATGCCAATAAACTCCAGGTGGGGCAAAAGTTGAAAATTCAACCGCGGGGATAAGGAAGTGTTTTTGCTGTTTGCAGATACCCGATTTTAACTCTACTTTTATTCGGCAGCTAAAATCGGATCATGACACCTGTTCGGGAATTCTTATACTTTTTAATTCTGCTGACGATTTTTTCCGTTCTCCTTTTTTTGTGGAAGGCCGAAAAGGAAATACCGGCTTCGGCTCTTGTTGTTCAGGAACCGATACCCACCTTGGTGCAGAAAACTTCCTCGCCCGATGATACGCTGAACACGCAGAAAATAGAACAAGCGCTTTCCGAAATCCCAGCGACGCAGCAGCCCGCAGCCGGGCTTTTTCATCCGGTTCCGCTCATTTTTGCTGAAGATGATTCCTTACGGTTTCAGTTGCTGGAGCGCCAGTTGCAAAAGGCGGCACAGTCGAACTTGCCGGTTCGGGTGATCTACTTTGGCGATTCGCAAATTGAAAACGACCGGATCACCTCGGCTTTACGCACACAGTTACAGGCGCAATTCTCCGGGCGCGGACCTGGCTTCGTACCGCTGGATTTGTACTATAACACCCGGCATAAGCTGATTTTGGAAACGTCGGACAACTGGGAAATCAAAACGTTTCAGGATAAAGACTTCATCAACGAAAGCCTGTTGTTTAAGAATGCCTTGCTGACCTCGGCCAATGCTGAAGGTTGGTTTCGGATCCGACGAATCAAGCGGTTGAATCCCGGGCCGGATTATCAGTTGATGAAGTTGTACTATACCGCCACGGATAGTTGCCTGGTCACAGTGACGCAAGGGCGCGACCTGATTTACTCCGGCTACCTGCTTCCGCAACATCAAATTTCAACCCTCGATTTTCAATTTAACCGCACGCCCGATGATATTCGTTTTGATTTTGCCGCGAACGACAGCTTGAACATTGTCGGCTTGTCGCTCGAAACCGGCTCTGGCGTGTTGGTCGACAATATTGCGCTGCGTGGCCTGTCGTACCCAACCTTTGAATCGTCAAACCAGGCGGCCATTGTGCAAATGTTACGACAGGTGAATGTGGGCTTGTTTGTGCTTCATTTTGGCGTGAACCTGGTACCTGTTCAGGCCGATGATTACCCCAATTTCCGTAGAAACTTTCAACGGCAAATCGATTTTTTAAAACGCGTGAGTACCGACACGCCCATCCTGATTATTGGCGTTTCGGACATGGCGCAAATGCACAACGGGGAGTTTGTCTCGTATCCCAATATTCCCGTCATCAAACGCATTCAATACGAAATAGCCATGCAAAACCATGCCGCTTTTTGGGATTTGCAGGCGTCTATGGGCGGCCAGGGCGCCATGAGCCGGTGGGTGAATGCCGATCCGGCTTTGGGCCGTGCCGACTACGTTCATTTTTCGGATGAAGGGGCCGAAATCGTCGGCCAGGAATTGTCCCGAATCCTGTTGGAGGCGTTGCAAACCCCAGCTGATACCTTGGCCCATGATTGAGCACTTGAGGGATATCATTGAAAGCATCTGGCAGTACCATCCTGATGAACCGCTGTTTTACACGGGGCTCGCCTTTTGGATTGCTTTTACTTTTGTGCTGGGTGTATATTCGCTGGTGTACCGGAAAAATTCGTTGCGTAATGGCTATTTGCTGTTGGTTAGCTGGTTTATTTACTTCCAGATGAGTGGTGCTTTTTTGGCCTTGCTGGCTTTTTCGTGCCTGGCCAACTATGGTTTTGGCTTGTTGGTTCACCGACGCAAATTCAAAAAGATGTGGCTTGCTGTCGCGGTGGCTTTGAACCTGCTGATATTGGGTTACTTTAAGTACACTTATTTCTTTGTCGATACAATCAACCAGCTGTTTCAAACCGACTACCAAGTGTTCAACTGGATTGGTTGGTTGCTGAACCAAGTGGCGCGCGATGTGGTTGATGAGCACTCCATCATGCTGCCCATTGGCATTTCCTTTTACACCTTTCAGGCCATCAGCTATTTGGTTGATGTTTTTCGGGGCGACGCCGATGTGGTGAAAAACCCGCTCGACTTTAGTTTTTACCTGAGCTTTTTTCCGCAGTTGGTGGCGGGCCCCATTGTCAGAGCATCGTCATTTATTCCGCAGTTGTATCAGAAATTTAGCCTGAAGAAAAAGGAGTTCAGCCATGCCATTTTTCTGATCACAAAGGGATTGTTTAAGAAAATGGTGATTGCCGACTTTTTGGCGCTGAACTTTGTTGACCGGGTTTTCGAAGCACCGTTGGCCTATTCCGGTCTGGAAAACCTGCTGTCGGTCTACGCTTATTCCATCCAAATCTATTGCGACTTTTCGGGCTATACCGATATTGCCATTGGCCTGGCGTTGATTCTGGGCTTCAAAATTCCGGTGAATTTCAATGCGCCCTACCAGGCTTCAAGCCTAACCGATTTTTGGCATCGCTGGCACATTTCGCTGTCGCTTTGGTTACGCGACTACCTTTATATTCCGCTGGGCGGCAACCGTAAAGGCGTGGTTCGGATGTATGTCAACTTGTTGGTCACCATGATTTTGGGTGGCTTGTGGCACGGTGCCAACCTTCGTTTTTTGATTTGGGGGGCCATTCACGGACTGGGGCTGGCCTTGGAGAAGCTTTTTCGAAGGGCTTTTTTGCTCGGGGCAAAACCCACTGGCTGGAAAAAACTGCTTTCGGTATTCGTTACTTTTCAGGTGGTCAGTCTGGCCTGGATCTTTTTTCGGGCGCGCGACTACAGCACAATTCAGCAACTGTTTTACCAGATTCGATATCATTTCCTGCCGCAAAACCTGATGGCAGGCTGGGAAAGCTACCAATGGGTCATCCTGGTTTTTCTGATGGGACTCCTGATCATTTGGGTGCCCAACCGCTACAAGGAAAAGCTGCGTGGTGCCTTTATCGCGCTGCCGGCCTGGATGCAGATACCCGCCGTGTTGATTGTGTTGATGCTGATTGCCCTGGTTGCCCAGACAGGCCTGCAACCTTTTATTTACTTTCGGTTTTAGCGTCCGCGAAAAAGGCGGCCAAGTTCGAAACGTCCACCCCCAAACACCAGAATGGTGATAAAGACAATCAGGTATAACAGGGCCATTTCCTTGCGCTGGAACGGATCGGCGCCATGCACATAAAAAGCCGCCACGGCCATGGTAACAATGAGCGGGATGCTGGCCAACCGGGTGCCAATGCCCAAAATTAGCAGCACCGAACACAGAAATTCGGCAAACACCGCCAGCACCAGGCTAAGCGTCTCGCCAAAACCAAAAGGATCGGCAAACTGCGTGTTGCCTTCAATAAGTTTAAGAAATTTGGGAATGCCATGCGTGAGCATAAATGCGCCAGCAGATACCCTGAAAAGGAGTAGCCAAATGCTGACAACCGTATCGTTTGTTCGTGGTCCTAGTAATCTTGCCATATTCGTTTTGCTTTTTTAGAATTCGAAAATAATCAAACTTGTAAAACCAACGACCAAATGGGCCATTTAGTTTTGCTTATCAGAAAAAAATATCAGAATTGAAGCAGAAGACCAAACCGCGAATTGATATGAACGAGCTGTGGTGAGACATGTTTTTGCCTTGGATACGATTTTTTGCTCTGGCAGCTCATAGCCCTGGAGACTAATAAAAAAAGATTTCAGAACAGTGTTCTTTCAGCGAAGTTGGCGTGGGGCGTTTTCTGGCGGCTTTGTAAGCCAATTGGTAAATAAAGAAATAGCAGACAGGTATGGGCCCTGCCTGCTATCAGATTCAACTAACTAAACTAAACGAACGTTTGAATCTACTTTTTCTCTCACTCAATTTCTTTTAAAGAATTCTTCAGGTCGTTAAATTCATCTTTAATGGCATCGCCTGCATCGGCCATCTCATCGCCTGCTTCGTCGCTCCAGTGTTGGAGTTTTTCGTGGAGGCTGCGACTTTGTCCGCGGATGTCGTCGATTTTTGCCAGGAGCTCGTCATTGGCTTCTTCGCCTGCTTCTTCCAGATCGTTGCCAATTTCTTCCATCGTTTCGTCGAAGTTTTCCAATGCTTGTTCAAGCTTCTGCTCAAAATCCGGATCTTCTTCCGACAGGTTGCTTAGCTTTTCTTCGAGCTGGTTCAGTTCCGCTTCTACTCTAGTCCAGGCTGTGGGATCCCCAGGTGCTGAATTCTCGTACATTTCTGTGTTATCAGAAGTTTCTGCCTGGTCGGCACTCTTATTGGCTCGCTGCTGGCAGGAGAAAAGGATTCCACCGGCAAATACAACGAGTAGGGTAAACATCATTCTTAATTTTACTTTCTTGTTCATGGCAATTTTGCTTTTAAGGGTTTTCATATATGTTTGCTCTGAACCTGTATTGAAAAATGATGCCAAACGGATAGGATATTTCCAGAAAGTAGGTATTTGGCTTGTGAATAGCGACTTAGATGGCGTATTTCTGTTTTATTTTTTTTGTAGTTGGTGTGAGTTGCGGGTATTTTTATGGGGATGTTTTTGCGCACGCTGTGGAAATATTCGACAGTCTGAGGTAATCTTCAAGGTGTTACTCTGTGCGGCCAACGGCTTCAGGGAGCTTTTTCCCGGCAAGCCAGCGCTCTACAAAGCTTTTCCACTCGGCAAATTGCTCCCGGTTCATTACCCGTTCCATTTTCACCTGGCCGCCTCTCTTCTTGCGGTAGGCATTCCAATCGTGAAAGCAATCTTCGGGAATGGTGCGTACCACGACGCCTTTCAGGGCTTTTGAGCGGGCAACAGCGTAGTTTTTATTGGCTTCCTTCAGGTGTTTGTCCAGGGCAAAGGCCAGCGCTTTGGCATTACCATCGCAGGCCAGATACCAAACATGGTGAAAAGTGCCATCAATTTTTACAGCCGATAGGGTGAACTCTGGAATCTTGAGGTCGAACAATTCTTCGAGCGCGAGCATCGCTTCATTCATCTTGTCGACGGATAGTTGCGAACCCACCACATTCATAAAAAACTTGGTTCGCCCGGTAATTTTTATTTCGGCCCGGTCAACATCGGTAAACGCAATAGTGTCGCCAATCATGTATCGCCACAATCCCGATACGGTGCTAAGCAGCAGGACGTACTCCACACCTTCTTCCACTTCCGTCAGGTTTAAAACCGGCGCATCCTCATCCAGACTACCGTCTTCGTTCATGTTTTCGGGAAGAAAAGGTACGAATTCGAAATAGATGCCATTGTCCAACAGCAGTTTCATGTCGCGGGTTTCCGGTCGTTCCTGGAAGGCGATAAAGCCTTCGGAAGCAAAATAGGTGTCGATGACGGTGATGGGGTGGGCGAGTAATTCGTTGAAACTTTTTTCGTAAGGCTCGAAGGCTACGCCGCCGGTGGTGTACACCTGCAAGTTGGGCCAAATATCATGAATGTTTTGCACGCCATGATAAGCGATCACTTTTTTCATCATCAGTTCGAGCCACGACGGAATGCCGCTGATGGCACCAATATCCCAGTCGCGCGCGCGTTTGGCAATTTCCAATACGCGTTCATCCCAATCTCTGAGTTTAGAGATTTCTTCGCCCGGGCGATAAAAGCCTTTAAACCAAGTAGGGATGTGGCTGGCGCTAATTCCGCTGATCTCGCCCTCCAGGTAGCCGTTGCGTTCATTCAGTGTGGTTGAGCTACCCAGCATCAGGATTTCCTTTTCGAAAAAAGTAGGAGGCAAATCGAAATTGGCTGTGGCGCCTACCTGCTTTATTCCGGCCAGCCGAATGGCATTGAGCATTTCGTCGCTCACCGGAATTCGTTTGGATTCTTTGCCGGTGGTGCCCGAACTTAAGGCAAAATAGGCTGGCTTACCCGGCCAGCTGATGTTTTCTTCGCCTTGATGCAGTCGGTGCCACCATTCGTTTTGCATTTTATGATAGTCGAAAAACGGAACATGGTAGGCGAAGGCTTCTGCCAGGTTTTCGGCATACAAGATTTCTTCAAATCGATATTGCTTTCCAAAGTGGGTATCCTTGGCTTTCACCAACAAATCATGTAATAATTGTTGCTGAATTTCGTAACCCTCCGTTTTCGAGGTTAGTGCGTAGCCCAGCTCAACCGCCTTTTTGATAATTGCTCCTATGATTGCCATAATTGAGAGTCTTCGTTTTTGTTGTTTGATCTCCGCAATTTTAACGCCAAAAAAATTGCTGTTGTCAAGCGGGCTTTTGTTTGTTTCTGTTTGTCATTTATGAGGAATGCCCGCCTCAGGTTGTGGAATATCGGGATCACCGACGTGAAATTGTTTTCCTTTACGAATGACGCCAAGCTGGGTTACCATTGAGTTAAGGCGCAGTCGCCGAGCGTTTTTGGTTGTCGAATTTTCAAGTTGGCACAGTTTTATCTTTTGCAATAAACATGAACTTTAAATTTTAAAATTATGAAAATAGTTGGATCAGTTTTATTGATTTTAGGAATAATTGGATTGGTAGTTTTTGGAATACAAGCGTTTAACGACTCAGAAAGCTTTAGTGTGCTTGGAGCCGAAGTGGCGGTTAGCAAAGCCAATTGGACCCCGGTAATAGCGAGTGCGGTGGTTTTGCTCGTTGGATTTTTTCTAACCATGAGCCGGAGAAAGGCCTGAGGCTGTTGGAAAGGTCGGTGGTCAACCAGCGAGCTGAAGCCGGATACATAACAATGGAATAGCATGAAACATTCGAACAAAATTTTAACGGTGGCAGGTAGTTTGGTCCTTGTCATCGTTATTTTTTTTCTGCTTGGCGATTCCATTTTGTCCGGCATGATCAGGAAGAAGCTGGAAGACAAGCCGGTGGGCACTTATCGTGTGACAAGCCAGTCGGCTGAGGTCAGTTTGTGGCGCGGCCAGCTTGTTTTGGGCAATCTTGAGGTGGCCGATAGCGGCGGGCAGCTGCAGATTTTCATTCCCGAGCTCAGGGTCCGAGGATTTCAGCTTTGGCGGTTTCTTATTCAGAATGAAGTGATGCTGAAGTCGGTTGAAGTGGTTCGACCGGAAATTGACATGACTTTGACCAATGATTCGGCGGCGCATGATCAGAAAACGGTGGATGAAAACGCTCCGGTTTTTCAGATTCAGCAGGTGACAGTTGCCGATGCTCGCCTCAAACTTCTTCAGAAACAGACTGAAACAAACGACACGATTTTTTCAACCCGCCTCAATCTTGACTTGAGCGACTTGGGAACAACAACGCCTCCTGAAAAATACAGCTATGAATCTGTTTCGTGCAGCCGGCTGCGATTGGCACTTCATGCAGGGCGCTATTTGTTTGCCAAGGGTTTGTATGCCGTTGAATATGAGGAACTCAATTTCGATTCTGAAAACCGTTCGTTTCACGGGGCAAAAATTCACTTGTTATCGCAGGACGGTAAATACGAAATTGGCCGGAAACGTGGCGTGGAGACCGATTGGTTTGATATGGCCGTGCCCCGGCTGGCTGTGTCTGGTCTGCGTCTGGATGCTTTGCTCAATGATACAGCAATTGTTTTTTCGAAGGCCGAAATTGCCGGTTTCAATGCCCAAACATTCAGAGACAAACGGCTGCCTTTCCCTGAGAAACCAGACACCAAACTCTTGCGGGCTATGCTCAACGACTTGCCGGTAGCCGTTCATGCCGATTCGGTTTTGTTGGCCGACGGAACCATTTCGTATGGCGAGCGGGTTGAAAATTCGACGGCTGCCGGCGAGGTTCAATTTACGCAAGTGCAGGCGCAACTGTTTTGTTTAAGTACCATTGACCGTTTGATTGATCGGAAAACCACGATGCATGTTGAAGCACGAGCCATGGGGCAGGGGCTTCTGAAGGCCGACTTTGTTTTTCCGAACAATCAATTTCCAGTGGACTGCCAGGTGTCAGGTACATTGCGTGCAATGGATCTTGAAGCCTTTAATCCGATGCTGGTTCAAAATGCGGCGGTGCGTGTTGAAACCGGAAATTTGAATCGAATGGCGTTCAACTTTTTGTACAACAATAACCGATCTGCGGGCGACTTGCTGTTTGAATACGATCAACTGAAAGTTCATCTTCTGGATCAGGAAGATCGGACCAACAAAAAGGTCCAGTCATTTTTCACCAATTTGTTGGTGCTCCAAAAAGAAAATGTCCGTGGAGATCGGGCGTTTCGCGAAGGAACCATTGCCTTCGAGCGCGATAAGAAAAAATCATTGTTCAATTATTGGTGGAAATCGTTATTGAGTGGCATTAAGAGTATTGCGATTCTTTAAACGATGGAAAATTGGGTAGAAGCTTGCACAGCTTCCCACAAGTATTCCACAGCAAGCCAAATCTTTGTTTGTGTGTAAGGTTTTGGTATTTAGTTACTTTGGGTTGATTGTGTTTTCTGGCATGGATTTAACAGTAAGATTGATTGATGACATTTGTGGTGTGAAACTTACAGCCTGGCTGTTTTCGCATCGAATAGTATTCATTTTAAAAATTCACAACAATGGACAATTTGGAAATAAAAGGTAATTGGAACGTATTGAAAGGAAAATTCAAACAACGTTATGCCGATTTAACGGACGATGATCTGACCTATGTTGAAGGTAAAGAAGACGAGCTGCTGGGGCGTCTTCAGCAAAAAACCGGTAAAGCCAGAGAAGAGTTAATCGATGAAATCAATAATTTATAAGTTATGAGATCTTTATTGTATTTAATCGCCGTTATTTTGATTATTGGTTGGCTTTTCGGATTCTTGGTTTACTCGGTCGGTCACTTAATTCATATCTTGCTGATACTGGCTGTGATTTCGATCTTGATTTCGCTTATTCGGGGCAGGTGACCGGATGAGCAATCAAATTTATACGAAACAAAAAAGCAGGGGAGGAGAGCCGTCCCCTGTTTTTTTATGTCCGTCCCCAAGGGGATCAGAACAATCCCCAAGGATATGTCTATGATATCCCTGGGGATGATAGAGGTCCCCTATCGAATTGGGCTCTCAACATGGGATAGCAACATCATCCCCATGGGGATGAAGACGATCCCTTAGAATATATCTATGGTATCCTTGGGGATGATAGAGATATCCTAAGGGATGAGAACAAAATCTTTGGGGATGAAACCCGTCCCCAAGGGGAACAAAGTCATCCCCCGGTTTTTTAGGGCTATACCTATCTTTTTCTGAACGAAAGTGTAATCTGTGTTTCGATGATGCAGAGATTAACTTTCAAGTTGATTGATTTCGAACGGAATGGCGTAGTTTACCGGTTTGTTGTCGTGTTTGTAATAGCGCGAATACTGATGGGTGAGTTCAACACCAAAGTAAAAAATGATCGACACAAAATAAATCCACATCAAAATAACCACAAACGAGCTGGCTGCTCCGTAAACCGCACCCAAATTACTTTCCCCAATGATGATTCCAATGATGAACTTGCCGGCTACAAACAGGATTGCCGTGAATACCGCGCCAAACCAACTGGCACGCCACTTCACCTTCACATCGGGTAGGAAACGGTAGATGAGTGCAAACACAGCCGTAACAACGGCCAGCGAAAGAACCATGTTGGCGAGCTGTGCCAAAAAGACAAAGTCGGGGCTGAAGTAGGTGCGCAAAAAATCTTTGAGAAAGCTGATCGACGCGTCAATAATCAGCGAAACCAGAACGACAAAGCCCAGGCTTAAAATCACCCCAAAGGAGAAAACACGATCTTTAGCCAGTTTTAGCGCGCCTTGTTTCAGGCTCGACCTGACTTTTACCCGCCAAATAAAATTGATGGAATTTTGCATCATGCTAAACAAGGTGGTGGCAGAAATCAGAAAAAAGACCACGCCGATGATCGCGCCAATTCCGCTATTCTCGGTAATCTGGTAATTTTGAATGGCGTTTTCAAGCAGTTGGCTGCTTTCGGGTCCGATGAGGACATCCAGCTCGTTGAAAAGCTTGGTGCGCATGGTCTCATCGCCGGTGAAAAAACCAAACACCGAGATGATAATGACCAGGATGGGTGCCATGGAAAAAATGGCAAAGTATGCTGTGGTTGCCGCCATGCTTACCGGATTGTTTGTTCCGAATTGGGTAAAGGTTTTCCTGAAAATCCGAAGGGTTTCTTGAATGAATTTGAATCGTTTGTTTTGCATCGTACACTATTTTACAGACAAAATTGCTAACAAATATTATTTTCGATGGGTCATCTTTCGCCACATTTTTTTTAAAGACACGTTATGCTTCGCTACACCTCGGTCGCTTATCAAATAAGCAAACGGGTGAAGGCCCTCAATGTTTCGCATTGTAATTTTTAGGATGGCCAGACAGGGAACAACGATGAGCATGCCTGGAATTCCCCAAACCATGTTGGCCAGTAAAAGGCTTAGGATGATGGCCAGCGGATTGATTTTGATGTTGTTGCCGACAACTTTTGGGGTGATCAGGTTATTTTCGAGAAACTGAATGATACTGAAGAGAATAAAGATTTGCAGCATCATCTGAAACGGACTGCTTGAAGTGAGCAGCACATAGATTATGGGAATCAGGCCGCCAATAAAAGTTCCGATGTAAGGAACCAGGTTGAGCAGCGCCGCCAGGATGCCGAATACCAAAGCATGGCGTACGCCGATAATGAACAGGCCGGTGGTATTTAAAATGGCCAAAATCAACACGACAATTAAAAGCCCGCTCATGTATTTCGTGGTAACGGTCGACACTTCGCGCAAAATGTGCAAGGTCTTCGCTTTGTGTTCGCGTCCGGCAAGCCGGAAAATAAAGTAGGCCGATTTGGTGCGGTAAAAAAGCAGGAAGAACGTATAGACCGGGAGCAGGCCAATCTGAAACAAGGTTGTTGTGGTGGCGGTAAACAGGCTTCCGACCTGCGATTCCCACGAAGAAAACAGGCTATCAGTCGCCTTGCTGAAGTAGTGATCCATGGTGCTGGCATTAATCCCAATCCTGGTTTCGAGGATGGTTTGCACGTACTCAATTTTGCCGTCCACCTCTTCTTTCAGCTGCTCAAAATCAATGGTCATGTTCGACAGTTTGGCCGATAAGAGAAGACCCGCACTCCCCAGAATCAGTAGCGTGATCAAAATCACCAGGATGATGGCAAGGCCGCGGTGAACGCCACGGCGTTCGATCGCCCAAACCATCGGATAAAGCATGTAGGCAAAGAAAATACTGATGGCGAACGGAACCAGAATATCTTTTGCCAATATCAGAAACAAAACAAAAAGCGACAGGATAAATAAGCTTAGCGCTGTTTGTAAGAGGATATGATTTTTCATAGTCGGTGGTTTATCACTTATTTTGTCCAACTGAAAGAATTGTGCCATGAGTCAGAAAGCCTGCAAACGGTGCAGGGAAGGGCTGTTTTCTCAAAGTCTGTTGGCAGGTTTAACCTCGCTTTTGGGGAATGGTGTGGAAATTTATCCCCGACCGCGGCCTTCCCTCGATTGGGCATGAATCCATTACGCGGCTGGTACAAAATTCGCAGGTTTCGGATTTGTTCGGCCTGGATCAAACAGAAACCGATAAAAACGTTTTTATGATCAAAGAATTAGTTTAAATTGGGGATTCCTTTTGAAAGATATTTAATCAGTATGATAAAAACCATACGGCTTTGGCTCATCTTTTTTCTGCTTATTGGTGGCGGGTATCATTTACGTGCCCAGGAAAACTATGAAGTAAGGCAGATCGACTTCCATGGAAACAAAACCCTGGAAGAGGATTTTTTGCTTGATCAGATGGCCTTTAAAGAGGTGACGTACCTCGAAAAACTCATCACGAAGAACCAGCCATTTCTCTTTAGCCAGCGATTGCTCGACCTGGATTTGGAGCGCCTGAAGCGTATTTATCAAAGCGAAGGTTTTTTGAATGCCGGGATATCACTCGATCCTTTGAAGATTGATGACAAGAAACAAACCGTGAAAATTTCGATTCAGGTGGAAGAAGGCGAGCCGGTTTTGGTTGACACGGTTGCCATTTTGGAAAACGAAGCCTTGCAAGCCATCAACCTCGATTCGCTTCGGAAAAAGGTTTTTCGTGAGATGGAACTGCTCAGTGGCAAGCGTTTTCGTGACGAGCTGATTCAGCAGGATCTGCAGGTCATTGAAAATGCCTTTCGCAACCTGGGACATGCTTATGTCACGGTTGACTACGATCTGGAGCTGGATCCGGATGAATTGAAGACTGGCATCTATTATACCGTTAATCCCGGGCCCGCCAGTCATTTTGGCGAAACGCAGATCGAAGGGAACAAGCACGTGGCCGAAGATTTCATCCGCAAACAGCTTATGTATGAGGAGGGCGGTTTGTACAATAAATCCTTGCTGTCGGAAACCCGGCAAAACTTATATTTCTTACAGCTTTTTCGCATTGTCTCCGTGCTGCCGCAAACCGATGCCGCCACCCAAAAGAGTCCGATTCCGGTCAAACTTTTTATCGAAGAGGCCCCCCGCCTGAGTACGCGTTTTGGAGTGGGGTACGGCACCGAAGACAAGTTTCGCACCTTTCTGGATTTGAACTACCGCGGGTTTTTGGGCACAGCCCGGCGCATTCGCCTTTACCTGAAACACTCGGCACTCGAACCTTATTACGCCAGCTTAAAGTGGACGCAGCCCCAATTTATGAGCAAGAAAAGTACCATTGCTATCAACCCGTTTATCAGTCGAAATTCGGAGCCGGGCTACGAAACCCGCACCTATGGACTGAATGTTCCGGTCACCTACCGGTTCAACGACCGGCTAAATAGTACGGCAACCTATTACCTGGAAAATGTGGAGCAGCGGGTGGAAGCCGGCGATGTGGAGTTGCCTGACCGGGAAGATGATAAGTTTGCCTACAACAAGTCAGGGGTGTTGTTGAGCACCGTTTTCGATAATTCTAAGCCAAAGTTCTCCCCCGAAGAAGGGGTGAAGGTTTCGCTTGGATTTAAGCTAAACGGACACCTGTTTGGCAGCGATTTCAATTACACGCGTTTGTGGGGCGATGTGCGCCATTATCAGGAAATAGGCGACTGGGTTTTAGCGCTTCGCTTCATGGCGGGCAGCATCAGCTCGCCCGATAGCAGTGGGTTTATTCCTGTTGAAGACCGCTTTTATGCGGGGGGTAGCAACTCGGTGCGTGGCTGGAATCGCTCCGAGTTGGGGCCGGTACGCGAAAGTGGAACCCCCTTGGGAGGTAAAAGTATTGTGGAGGGAAATATCGAACTTCGCTATCCGCTGTTTTGGCGATTTAGTGGCGTTGTTTTTCTGGAAGGCGGAAATGTGTGGCGCGAATCATACACTTACCGCTTGAATGATTTGGGCTATGCAGCCGGAGGTGGTTTGCGCGTGGAAACACCGATTGGGCCGATCAGGCTTGACTTGGGTGTTCCGGTTTGGAATGAGAAACGAAGCCCGCAGTTTTTTATCAGCGTTGGGCAGGCGTTCTAAAGAAAAGTTGCGGGAGAATGGATTAAGTAGGCCCAGTGGCAAAATTGCTGCCGGACAAATTATGAATGAAGGATGACATGAAGAAGGTAATCACATATAGTCTGCGGATCCTGGGATATTTGTTCCTGACGGTTGTGATTGTTTTGCTGCTGGCTGGTTTGTTGATTCAAACGGCACCGGTAAAACGCAAGCTGGCTGGATTTGCAGGGGAGCAAGCATCGGCTGTGATGAATGGGCAGCTGACGATTGGCAAGCTTGATGGGAACTTTTTCACCAATCTGCATTTGCAAGATATTTTGCTGAAGGGCGACAGCGACACGATTGCTTTTATCGGCGACCTTCGGCTGGATTACAACTTGTGGCCTTTGCTTGACAATAAACTGCAAGTGCACAGGGTCCACATCGGCCGGCCGTATTTCTACCTGGAGCAACAGGCCGACTCAAGCTGGAATGTGCAACAGCTCGTCAAACCGTCTGGAGAAGAAACCGACACCAGCCAGACTTCCTCCACTTTTGAGCTGGATGTGGCGCAGTTCAATCTGGCAGAGGGCGCCGTGCGTATCCACGCTTTTGATACCTTGATTCCACGGCGGATTGAAAATCTAAATACCAAATTGAGCCTGCAATTTTCTGCCGATCGGCAAATGCTCGTTCTTGACGAATTCTCACTGCTCACGCAACAGCCGGATTTTGAGCTGCAGCAGTTGGCCTTTCAACTTAACCGCAACCAAGAGGTGATTCAGTTGGCCAATTTTCACCTGAAAACGGCCGGCAACCAATTGGATGGCGGTGGGAACTTCGCCGAAGCACCGGCGCGGAAGGGAGCGGCTCGGCTGGACAGTGAACCCCTGGCGATTCAGGAATTTGAATATTTTCTGTCTGGATTTGAATTGCCTGCATCACCGGTATTTAAGCTTGATGCGAGCATGGATGAAGACGCCATTTCAGCATCGATTGACCTTGCGGATGGAAATCAGCGGATTCATATGGAAGTGGTTTCGGCCAATCTGGCGGCTTTTCTGTTGGATCCCGAAGCTCCGCTTCTTCAATATAAATTGGATGGAAGTTTTGAAAACATTGACTTGGCCCATTGGCTTGGAAATGAAGAGTTGGATTACCTCGTCAATGGCCATGTGGCCGTTGATGGCAGCGGAACAGATTTGGAGACAGCGGTGACCAAACTGAAAGGGGAATTTAATGATTTGCTGGTTGATGGCCGGCCGGTAGCGGACTTGCTGTTGAATATGGATTTGGATCGTGGCAATTTGCGGGGAGAGGTTCAAGGCCGAGGCGATTTTGGTTCGTTTCACCTAAAACCAGATGTACAGCATTTGCAGGCTGAGCCCCGCTATTCGTTTGAGCTGCGCACCGAAAAGCTGAACCTGGCGTTGCTCACCGGCAACGACAGCCTCCAATCCGATTTTAACTTGGCGGCCCAAGTCAAAGGGCAGGGTTTTGATCCCAAAGCACTGAAAGCCAGAGGTGAAATCTGGTCGGGTCAGTCGCGCTTTCAGGATATTGAAGTAGACACGCTTTTTGCATCGCTGGTCTACGAAAAGGAAGCGGTGCAGATTGATTCGCTTCGTCTGGAAACCAAGGGGCTCCGCGTAAAAGCCCACGGAGATTATCGTTTGAACGGTAATTCCGACCTGGCGCTGGTGGCTTCGTTCGATGGCGTGGAGGAATTAGCATCGTTCATTCCGCTGGAGGATTTTGCAACAAGCGGACAGTTGGATGCCCGGATATGGGGAAGGGCCGACTCCCTTCAACTGGAGTCGAAGCTGGAGTTGAACCGGACCAGTTTCCAAAGTTTGACTTTGGAAAGTTTACTGGTGGATGCGGACGGATTGCTGACCAAAAATGACACGACCATTCAGGCGAAGATCCGCGCCAATCAACTACTCAGCGATGGCTTTACTGTCGACTCCATGGCTTTTGATGTGGATGCTGACCTGGATTCGTTGTATTTGGATGGCCGGGTGGTGAGCGACGAACTACGCACGGAACTGCAAGCCGGTCTTCGGTTGGGTGATGTCATGCGCATTGGAATAACCGCGTGGCAGATTGATTTTCAGGATGAGAATTGGCGCTTGCAGGGTGCTCCGGCAATCGTCGAAATTGATTCGGTGAGTTACAGGCTGGAAAATTTCAAACTGGCTTCAGGAAAGGCCGACACGAGCCAATATTTGTCGGCTCAGGGAATCATCAGTCGCGTGGGTGAAGAAGATTTCAACCTGCAAGTGGCCAACATCGATTTGAATAAACTATTGAAACTGACGGGACAAGAGATGAATGCTTCGGGCCTGATTAATTTGGCGGTGGATTTATCGGGAACAGCCGATGATCCTTTGCTGACAGGTGATTTTGGGCTGGAGCAGGCGGTGATGAACGACTATCGTTTTACCGACTTCGGCGGAAGTTTGAACTATTCGGAAAAACAGCTGGAAGTTCAGGCGCAGATTGTACCGCAGGATAGCGGCAGATTTGAATTTTCGGGCGCCATTCCCTTCGAATTGATGCTCGATAGCATGGGCGTGAAGTTCAACCCGAAAGATTCGGTGGATGCCCGCTTGAAAATTGATCAGTTTCCCCTGGCTGTTTTGCAGGCTGTCAATATTGGCGAAGAAATTTCCGGTTATCTGGAGGGTGATGTGACGGTGAAAGGAACCATCGAATCCCCCGATCCGAAAGGTGGTTTTCATCTTGTCGATGCGTCCCTGCGCATTCGCGAGTATGGCGTAGATTACCGCGAAATCAAGTTTGGAATCGATTTTCAGGGCGAAGAAGTTTTGCTGGATACCTTACTGATTCGCTCGGCCGACGGTACATTAAGCGGGGGCGGAAAAATCGGGTTTAGCTCTGACTTTTACAAGGGCGATGTGAGCGATACGGAGATCAAGCTTCAGTTTAATCAATTTAACCCGGTCAACCACAAACAGTTTAACATGCAACTCTCGGGTAATGCCAGCTTGGGCGGTTCAAAAGATGACGTCAAATTCGATGGCGACCTGAACGTCCCGAAAAGTGAGATTTATTTGCCGGCCATTTTCAACCTGATGGGCAAAATGGTCGAAACGGAAATGCCCAAACCAATTTTGGTTCGCGAACTGGAAGGACTTGATTCGGACACCATCGACTCGGTCAATGTTTCACAGATTGACTCGACGGCAACGGACAGCCTGAAATTCGACTACTTCGATAACTTGACCGGAGAAGTCCGGCTGAAGATTCCAAAGAATACCTGGATCAAAAATGAAGATATGCATATTGAAATTTCGGGCGATTTGGAAATGATCAAACACAAGGAATTTTTTGAGCTTTTTGGTTCGGTTGAAGTGGTGCGCGGCCAGTACGATCTGTTCGGACGTACTTTTATGATCCAATCAGGAACCATCAGTTTTCAGGGAG
Organism: Sunxiuqinia dokdonensis; assembly: GCF_001270965.1. Taxonomy (GTDB): domain Bacteria; phylum Bacteroidota; class Bacteroidia; order Bacteroidales; family Prolixibacteraceae; genus Sunxiuqinia; species Sunxiuqinia dokdonensis. Next base: position 21,781 of record NZ_LGIA01000061.1, read on the forward strand.
GCGAAGAGCTGATGCCGCGAATGGATATTACCGCTAGCTACAGCTTCCGCAACTCCGAGCGCGTGCAGCAGGAGTTGAGTGTAGCCATTAGCGGAACCGCCGAAGAACCTTCAGTAAGCTTCAGTTTGGATGGTAGCAGCGTGAGTGAGGGCGATGCCCTGTCGTACATTTTGTTTGGCAAGAGCATGAACGAACTCACCATGGATCAGCAGGAAAATGTGTCCGGAGCGGGTGATATGGCCGGGCAGGCGGCAGCTTCCATTCTGTCGTCGCAACTCACCAACTTTTTGGGCGACAAGCTGAATGTGGATTACATTGAAGTGAAAAGCGAGGGCAATTTTGAAAACGCTACGGTCGTGGTTGGGAAATACATCACCAATGACCTGTTTGTGAGTTACGAGCAGCGTTTTGGCGAAACTGATCAAAAAGATATGGCCAAATACGAAGTGAAACTTGAATATGAGCTGTTCCGATTCTTGTTTTTTCAGTTGAACAACTCGTCGAATGACAGCGGATTTGACGTGATCTTTAAGTTTGATGCGGAATAGGTCAGCAAAGGAGTTGTCTTGATCATTCGAGATAATGAGTAGACGATATAAGGGAATAAGGGGACTAAGTTCGCCAAATAATACGATGCTATCACAAAAAAATCGGAATTGACAACAGAAAACTGCCATGTGACAACAGAAAATTAGCATCTGACAACAGATAATCGGCATGTGACAACAAAAAATTGGTTTGTGACAACAGATAATTGGCATCTGACAACAAATAATTGACATGTGACAACAGATAATTAGCATCTGACAACAAATAATTGGCATCTGACGCCAAATAATTGGTAGGTGTTAGCAGATCATTGAATGCTGTCGGGTGCTGATGAAATAAATGGATCAGTTAAACTTTTGGCGACGAGGAAAGTATAAGTCATTAATTTGAATCGAAAATAGAGGTATTTATGGAACAGATCGTTGAGATTCTTAAGTCGCTGTTGCAGCCCGGGTCAGTGTTGTTGATCGTTGTTTTATTGTTGATTTTTAATTCCTGGCTTTTTAACCGGCTCCAATCAGTTAAATCCGATACAAGTATAGCCAAGCGCACGGTTTCGTTTCTCTTGGTGCTTCTCGGGACGCTATCGTTTATACTGGTTTTGCCAATTGAGAAATCACTGAAGGGACAGATTCTTAGTTTTTTGGGGATCATCATTAGCGCGGGTATTGCTTTAAGTTCCACCACCGTGCTGGGCAATCTGATTGCAGGGATCATGAACAATTCGATGAAGCGGTTTCGAAATGGCGATTTGATTAGCGTGGACCAAATGCAAGGAAGGGTGACCAAAAAGAGCATTTTTCATACCGAGATTCAGCTGGAAGACAGCAATTTTATTACCATTCCAAACTTGTACATCGCTACGCACCCCGTTAAGCTCACCCGGAAAACCAATACCGTGATTTCAACCACGGTTTCGTTGGGTTACGATGTGCCGCGCGGCAAGATTGAAGCTGCGCTGAAAAAGGCAGCAAGTGCCACCGGACTCAACGATCCTTATGTGTATATTACGGAGTTGGGCGATTATTCGGTGGTGTACAAAGTTCATGGTTTTTTGGAAGATACCAATAAGTACTTCAGTACAATTTCGTTGTTGAACGGAAATGTAATGGATCTGCTACATGAACAAGGAATTGAGATTGTTTCGCCAACATTTATGAATCAGCGTCGGGTTGACGAGACGGAATTCATTCCAAAAAAGGAAAAAAGCAAGCCTGAAAACGACACTGGCCCTTCGCCCGAAGAATTGATTTTTGACGAGGCGATCGAATCTGAAAAAATTGAAAAGAAAAAGGATTTCCTGGACGAGCTCGTTGAAAAGCAGGAAACACTTAAAAAGGAATTAAATGAAACGAAGGACGAGGTTGAAATAAAACGCTTGAAAGCTTTGATTGACAAGACCGGGAAACAAATGGAAAGACTTGAAGAGAGCATTCAGAAACAGGCAGATAAACCGGAAAAGAAATGAAAGTATAAAGAGGCAGCCCTTTTTTAGGACCGCCTCTTTTTTTGCATGGTAATTTTTGAATGCTAAAAGGCAACTTTGATTCCAATTCCCGGATCGATTGAGAAGAGCACGGCGCCTTCCGTCATAATTTCCAGGTAGGGTTTAAAATCAATTCCAAAGGCAATGGGCACATCGGGTATTTTATATTCGAGTCCGAAAATACCATCGATACCCAGCCCCAAATCTCCGTCACCAATTTCGTGCGGGTGGTCATACCAAGCCGGGCCACCCCGTCCATCAAAGTCGTCACCATAAACAGCAACATGACCACCAACTCCGTAAATCCAGTTCAGTCCCGGTTCGTTGAAAGCCATTTTGTTTTTCTCCCACAGTGCGGTTAAGCTGAACCCATCGTGCCAAAAACCAATGATTCCTTCAATGGCAGAAGGTCCGTAGTTTTTTTTCAAGGTTATTCCCGATGTTCCTCCCGAACGCAGTCCGATGGCGTAATCATACTGAGCCATGGCTATTCCCGAAAAGAAAAACATCAATGTCAATAGAACAATACTTTTTTTCATAACAAATGATTTTAATTTCCGGGGAGAGACTTGCCAAAATTGTACCTAAACTTTGGAACTTATCTGTTACGGAGCTGTTTTGTAGCCTTCTGTGTAACTTCTTGGTGGATTTAGTTGGCCCATGCCTGGTTGTTGATGTTGTGGCATGGAAACCCCAATTTGTGGATAAAACCGGGCACAAGCAGCCAGAGGTAAAAGTTTAGCTTGTTTTTTATTTTAAAGGT
>NZ_LGIA01000062.1 GCF_001270965.1 Sunxiuqinia dokdonensis
TTCATAAGGATTAACTAATTCAACAGATGTTTATAACTTGGATTGATTAAATCCGGCAAATATGCTGCAATCAAATCAAGGGCTTGCTCTTCTGATACTTCATTTGGCGTGAGGATTTTCTGGCGACCCAGTTCCTCCGAATTGATCACCCGGTTAATAATTTCCTGTGGAATTTCGCTGTACTCAGCTTTGACCATTGATGCGCCGAATCCTTTTTTGCAGCACACATAAGATACCTCAAAATGCTCAGCCCGCACCACGTAGTTTTTTGATCGCTTGGTTTCATGCAGCGTAATAACGATCGGAGCTTCTTGGTTATCGTAAGATAACACCCAGGCTTTGTCTGCCTTTGCTGACAGGTCTTGGTTACTGACGGCTACGATGTCATAATCACTAAATGAACGATCGGTTGCTGTTGCCTGGACTGCAAACGTTGCCAGACAAAACACAAAAATGGTAACTCCTGTAATAATTTTGTTTTTCATGACTTTGGATTTAATCGTTAAAAAAATGTTTCTGTTTTGGGCGCTCAATACCGCCCTCTTGTTTTCTGCTTGTTTACCTAATAGACGAGGGACAAATTGAAAAATTACACCTCTGAAAGGGCAAATCATGCGGGTTTCGACAAACACCCTTATTTAAGGGATGAACGATCTCATCCGGTCAACGAAAACAGGATTTTATTTTTCTGAAAATCGACCTGTGGCGATAAATTATCGGATGCTGTCAGCAAATAATCGACCTGTGACAGTAAATTATCGGATGCTGTCAGAAAATAATCGACCTGTGACGGTAAAATATTGGATGCTGTCAGCAAATTATCGACCTGTGACGATAAATTATTTGATGCTGTCAGCAAATTATCGACATGTGACGGTAAATTATTGGATGCTGTCAGCAAATTATCGACCTGTGTCAGCAAATTATTTGATGCTGACCGTTGCTGATACTACCAGAGAAATGGATGATTCTGGTTGCTGATACTAAAGCTTCCACCAACTTTAAATCTGTCGGAAATCTTGTATTGTAAAAACATGGAAGCCCCGCGAATACTCATATCCTGAAGGGATGGATTGGCAGGTAGCGGGTTGAAAATTGAATTACCAACAAAACTATTTCCGCCAAGCATAAACTTGTCGCTTAACTTATAGTGCGCCTGGCTGGTGATTCCCAACGAATGGACAAAGGGATGAAAATAAGGGAAATGATGATTTGAAAGGGTCAGGCTGTTGTCGGATGAAAACGAGCTGAAATCGATGACCAGATCGGGTTGCCAGTTAAAATCGAAAGATGTCAAATTTGGCTGCTCAATGGACAATTCACCAAAGGTAGAATTGGGCAGGAAGTTGAACAATTCACGGTAGATATAATCAAATTCAGGATTCACGGTACTTGTCTTGGCCGAATCGGATTGAGCAAATACCGTAAATCCTGAAAGAAAAAAAAAGATCGAAATAATAAGTGTTTTCATTTTTAAAAAAGATCTTCAACAAAAGTAGAAAAGCTTTGTGAGATCAAAAAACATGTCGCCCCAACTAGAGCAGTTTAATTCCAAGGCTGATAACAAAGCTCTTGCTTTTACTTTCCAAATCCGGACCACTGTACAATTCGCCAGAGCTGTTCTCCATACGAACATCGAGGGTAAACATCATAAAATCGGCCCCAACGCCATACTGCCAACCGAAAAAGTTATCCTCAATATAATCGCGGTTAAATGTAGTTCCTTCGTTCAATTCCTTATCCGTCACGAACGAAAAAACAGGCCCCGCGTTGGCTCGAACGCCCAATGGGCCTTTTTTGATGATGTGAACACCCAATAAAACGGGCACATCAACAGTCTTCAGATCAAACGAGCTGACCACACCGGAAGTGCTTTTCAATTCTCCACCTTTGGTGTTAAAGTACCCTTCGGGTTGAACGTAGATATTACCGAGATTGACCCGTACAAAAGCACCGGCGTGAAATTTGCTGATACTTTCCTCGTTGTATTCGTCCAGGTTTGAAGTGAGTTTCGCACTATTAATTCCTCCCTTTAACCCCAGGTTTATTGGAGATTGTGCTGTTGCAGGCAACAGAAATGACGTGAATAGTAAAATGATTGCAATTCTTTTCATGACATAAAATTTTAGTTCAAAATTAATAACGGCACATGATGTTAATAATTGTTCTTTATCCTTTTCTTTTGAAAACTACGGCATGATATTAAAAGTATTGCAGGCATTTTGTCATTAAAATGTGCACTGCATCGCTTAGAACACCAAATCACAGGCCTCAGGCGGCATCCAATGTTTGTCTTTTCCCTCCCACTTCACATTACAACCAATCGGATTGGTCACCGGAACCGAAATCATTTTACCTGAAGTCAACTCTTCAAGCGCCCGATCCAGATCATTAACTGTAATTTTGGAAGCGTCTCTCGGCGAATCCACTCCCCGACCTGTATAAACCAAACGCCGTTGGCTATCAAAAACATAGAAATGAGGAGTTCTCAAGGCGCCATACTTTTCAGCAATTTCCTGGCTTTCGTCTCGCAAATAAACCCAGGGAAACTGGTGTGTTTTCATTCGTTCAACCATGTGTGTAAAGTCGTCTTCCTGATAAGTGTTTTCGCTATTTGAGTTGATTCCGACAAATTGAACGCCTTGATCTTTAAATTTTTCCGCTGTCAACCGGGTTATTTCATCACTGCCAACAACATACGGACAATGATTGCAAGTAAAAAAAATGACCAGAAATTTCGCAGCATCAAAATCCGCCAATGTGTAGTTTTTTCCGTCCGTTGCCGGCAGGTTAAAATCAAGGGCCCGTGAGCCAATTCCCAATGTAAAACTCATAATAATAATCTTTAACTGTTCTTCTACTATGATGTAACAAGCACTCGCTAAAACTTGTTGGTAAAAATGAAGAGAATTATTATACGCCAACAAAACAGTAAAAATCTGGAACATTTTTCAGAAAAGCCATGTTTTGTAATAAAAACAGCCAAGGGCATTTGGAAAATCGAAATATTTTTTTGTAGTTTACCGAGACAATACCCAACGGTAATTGTAAAGTAGTAAGTTATTAATTATTAGATCTGTAAAATTAAAATGAAATCGAAAAGCAGCTCCGCAAAGAAACAAAATCATGCCGATTTTGAAGACCTTGATTCCAGGAGCAAATCACCAAAAAGTGTAAAAAAAGAACGAGGCTCAAAACGCCGCCTGTCTATTTATGATGAATTTGATGATGAAATTGATTTTAATGACTTTAATTCAGACGACGACTTATACGAATAACCGGCAATCACATCCAAATCAAGCATTTTAGTTAATCACATTGAGCTTTTTTCTATTCAGAAAAGCTTTTAGGTTTCCGATTGCAATGTCCATTAGGCGCTGACGAGCTTCTCTTGTTGCCCAGGCAATGTGTGGCGTGATGTGGCAATTTTTGGCTTGCAGGAGTGGATTATTTGCTGCAGGCGGTTCGGTAGAAAGAACATCAAGTCCGGCAGCGGCAATTTGCCCGGCATTTAATGCATCGGCCAGATCCTGCTCATTGATCAGTGGTCCGCGGCCGGTGTTGATTAAAATGGCATTTGGCTTCATTAAATCCAACTTGCATTTGTTGATAAAGCCAGCGTTCGAATCCGTGAGCGGACAGTTTAAACTCACCACATCGGATTGTTGGAGCAATGAATCGAGATCACATGGCGTGAAACCCGCAGGGACATCTGATTTGACGGATCGATTCTGAAACAGGATTTTCATACCCATCGCCTGCCCTATTTCTGCCACCTTTCTTCCAATTTGTCCAAAACCGATGATGCCCAGCGTTTTTCCGCTCAACTCAACTTGAGGCGACACGCTAAAAGAAAAGTTTTTTGATTTGACCCAGTCTCCCTGGCTTACCGCTTCAGCATGTAGATGTACCTGGTTCACAATGTGCAACAAATGGGCAAAAACCATTTGTGCAACAGAATCGGTACTGTAAGCTGGAATATTCGTAACCACAATACCTGCTTTGGCAGCGGCTTCCAAATCAATGACATTATAACCGGTGGCCAGAACACCGATGTATTTCATGGTGGGACAGGATTTGAAAATCTCTGCATCAAGCACCACTTTATTGCTGAATACAATTTCAGCATCGCCAATCCGCTCAATCCGAAGATGTTCCGGTGTATTGTCATAAATATCGCAGGGGGCGATTGCTTTCAATGCATCCCAGCTCAGATCGCCGGGATTCAAGGTGTATCCATCTAAGACAACTATTTTCATGTGTTTCGGTTTTTTTTTGAATTGCGTCGAAATTAGTCAAAATGAAACAAAAATCGAATTCGGCAGCCAGATCTTTAAAACTGAGCGAGGCTGCTTTGATAAACAAAACAGCCTCACGCATTTTTTTCTTTCCAAGAAACGCTTACAAATCCAGCAGTAATTCTTCGGGATTGGCTCCATCATTTAACAAACGCTCCGGATTTTCAATCAATTCCTTCACTTTCACCAAAAAGCCAACGGAATCTTTACCATCGATAATACGATGATCGTACGAAAGCGCGACATACATCATGGGGCGTATTTCGACTTTGCCATTAACAGCAACCGGGCGTTCCAATATGTTGTGCATGCCTAAAATAGCCGATTGCGGCGGGTTAATGATCGGGGTTGACAACAAAGAACCAAAAGTTCCGCCATTGGTAATCGTAAACGTACCACCTGTCAGTTCTTCCACCGATATTTTTTTATTGCGTGCTTTTTCAGCCAAATCCTTCAGGTCTTTTTCAATTTCCGCAACCGACTTACTTTCGGTATTGCGGATAATAGGCACCATCAAACCTTTCGGCGTTTGGACAGCAATGCCGACATCAACATATTGCGGACTCACAATTTCTTCACCATCGAGCATGGAATTGATTGCCGGGTGAAAATTCATGGCTACAGCCGCAGCTTTGGTGAAAAATCCCATGAATCCAAGCTTGAAATCATGCTTCTCGATGAACCTGTTCTGATGTTTTTTGCGTAGCTCCATCACCCGGCTCATGTCTATTTCGTTGAAGGTGGTCAACATCGCTGTGTCGTTTTTAACAGCCACAAGCCGATGACTCAACTTGCGTCGCAGGGAACTCATTTTCTCCCTATCTTCCTCGCGCGAAAAGGTTCTTTTGGCAGCTGGAGCGGCCGTAGCTTTCGGCAAATCCATCACCGCTTCGACTTCTTTTTTCGAAATCCGCTTCAACCCTTGAAGGATATCATCAACCGACAAGTTGTTTTCTTCCATCATTTTTTTAGCTACTGAAGTGATTTTGACATGCGCCTGGTCTTCTTTTTCCGTCGCCTTCCCCTGGGTATCTTTCGTCGACTCTTCTTCATTTTCCGGGCTCTTCGCAGGTTTTTCGTCTGCTTTTTTGTCTTCCTGCTTTTCGTCTCTTGGTTGTTCTTTTGCCTCTTCTTTTTTCTCATCCGGACGAACCGAAGTATCAATGGTACAAGCGACAGCACCTACTTCGAGCATGTCGCCTTCCTGTGCCTTGAAGCTCACTTTACCGGCCTCATCGGCAACAAGGGTCAACGTCGCCTTGTCCGATTCTATTTCCGCTATTTCATCGTCTTTGTCAACAACATCGCCATCTTCGACTAACCATTTTCCTAACTCAACTTCTGTTATTGATTCTCCTGGTGTTGGTACTTTTATTTCAATGATCATGATTCTTTTCTTATGCTTTTGCTAAAACTTCCGCATCAAATATTTGATCGAGTATTTTATTTAATCTCAAGGTGTGTTGTTTCATTAAACCACCTGCCGGGCTGCCACTTTCCGAGCGTGCTGCAACCTCAAAAGGTATCTCCTTCAGGTTTCTGGAGATAAAAGGCCAGGCTCCCATATTTGCTGGTTCGTCCTGTGCCCACACAATGCGTTCGGCCTTTTTGTATTTTTCCAGAATGGTGTTAATCTGATCGACCGGAAGCGGGTAAAGTTGCTCTAATCTAACAATTGCCGTGGAATTGTCAGCCGTATCCGCTCGTTTTTTCACCAGGTCGTAATACAATCGCCCCGAAGTAATCACCAGTTGCTTCACTTCATCCGGACTCACCTGTGTCTCGTCAATAATTCCCTGAAAGTGGCCACTCGCCAGTTCTTCCAAAGTAGAGGTGACCATGGGGTGACGCAGCAAACTTTTGGGCGTAAACACAATGAGCGGCACCCGCGTCTTCATTTTCATATGGCGCCGCAGCATGTGAAAGAAGTTGGCTGGCGTTGTTGGCTCCATAATTTGCATGTTATTGCTGGCAGCCTGAGCCAAAAAACGCTCAATTCGGGCGCTGGAGTGCTCCGGTCCCTGACCTTCGTAGCCATGTGGCAAAAAAAGTACGAGGTTATTCATCAGCCCCCACTTTTCGTTTGCCGACGTAATATATTGGTCAATAATTACCTGAGCCACATTGACAAAATCTCCAAACTGCGCTTCCCAAATTGTCAAAGCGTTGGGTTGTGCCATGGCGTAGCCATATTCAAAGCCCATGACTCCGTACTCCGAGAGCAGTGAATTGTAAATATGAAATGGTGCCTGATCCGGGGAAATATTTTTCAAGGGAAAATATTTTTCAACCCCATCTTCAACAACAAAGGCAGCATGACGATGAGCAAAGGTTCCTCGCTCGCTATCCTGTCCACTGATGCGCACCGGGTGTCCTTCGTCAACCAAAGTCCCATAAGCCAACAGTTCTGCCATACCCCAATCCAGCCGATCGTCCAGGATCATCTGCCGGCGATCTGACAATATCCGGTTGATTTTGTTGAAAAATTTCATCCCCGCGGGAACCGAATTAATTTTTTCGGCAATGGCGATCAGCCGCGATCGTTTTACGCCGGTTTTAATTGTTTCCGAAAAATCAACTTTATGAGGTTTTTCAAAGTGCTCGTATTCATTTACAAGAAACTGTTTAATTTTCAGTTTCTCAATCTCTTCGGAATCTTTGTATTTGGCATTCATCAACTGGTCAAAGGCTTTAATTTCCTTCTTTACTTCGTCCGAAGTCATGATTCCTTGCTTAATCAATTTTTCAGCATAGATATCACGTGGGTTTTTGTGGTTTGCAATCGCCTTATACAGCTGTGGCTGGGTAAAACGAGGCTCATCGCCCTCATTGTGTCCATACTTTCGGTAGCATAAAATATCAATGAACACATCGCTGTTAAATTTCTGCCTAAACTCCATGGCCAGTTTGATGGTGTAGATCAGTGACTCAACATCGTCCCCATTGACGTGAAATACGGGTGAACGAGTTACTTTCGCCACATCGGTACAATAGGTACTGGAGCGGGCATCGAGGTAATTGGTTGTAAAACCAACTTGGTTGTTAATCACCACATGAATGGTTCCTCCGGTTCGGTAGCCATTCAGCTGTGCCATTTGAATTACTTCATAAACAACGCCTTGCGCAGCAATCGCTGCATCGCCGTGAATGATAATGGGGGCCAGCTTGTCGTAATCGCCATCGTAAAGCGAATTAATACGCGAACGCGACATGCCTTCAACCAGCGGAGCAACCGCTTCCAGGTGCGAAGGATTCGGCATAAGGCTCAATTTTATCTTTTCTCCGTGATCCGAAGTCACCTCATTTTCAAAGCCAAGATGATATTTTACGTCCCCCAAAGCGATATCTTCTTCGTATTCGGTGCCATAAAATTCCTTGAAAATATATTCGTATGGCTTGTTCATGATGTTGGCCAGGATATTCAGCCGCCCACGATGTGCCATACCGATAACAAACTCACGGATTCCCAAATCGGCACCTTGCTCAATAATAGCATCCAGCGCCGGAATCAGTGATTCCGCACCTTCGAGCGAGAATCGCTTTTGGCCGACAAATTTTTTATGGATAAAGCTTTCGAATCCTACCGCCAGTTTTAAGTGGTAGAAAATATGTCGTTTCATTTCATCGGTGAACTCCTGCGAATTTTTCGAGCCTTCCATTTTTCCCTGAAGCCAGGCCAACACCTGTGGATCACGCACAAAAACATATTCAACGCCAATGGAGTTACAATAAGTTGCTTCGAGATGGGCAATAATGTCTTTGAGCTTTGCAGGGCCAATACCAATGTTGCTTCCGGCTTGGAAAACCTTTTCCAGGTCACTTTCCTCCAAACCAAAGTTTTCGATTGCCAAGGTTGGAGTGTAAGTCCGGCGCGATCGGACGGGATTCGTTTTTGTAAATAAATGGCCCCGCTGGCGATAGCCATGAATCAGATTAAGAATAGCGAACTCCTTATTAATGGGTTCATTCCATTTTATTTTTTGGGAAGTATAGTTTGCTCTTGCCAGTTCAAACCCTCTGAAAAAGTTCTTCCAGCTTTCTTCAACACTATCCGGATCATTCAAAAAGTCCTGATAAAGTTCTTCAACAGCAGCAATTTCTTGATTACCTACTTGCGAAAATTTGTCCATATGTTGATTTAATGGTTGTTTACGGTTTTGTAAAAATAGCTTTAAAAGCTTTGGTACATTAACAATTCATCTGTTTTTAATGTTTAGCAGACATTTTAAGTTTAAATGCAGCAGCAGCGCATTTTGACACCGACGGCTCAAAGGTCGCAAAGCGCGCGTTCCGGCTCCGGACGACCTGCTTTGCTGCCTGCAATTGTTCAGTTTAATTCTGAACAATACTTCTGAATGTCGATAAACACATTTTCGGCTATTTTGTTATTCTTTCAAACTTCCCGAAATGAAAAAAGCTGTACGTGTATTAATCGTTGTCTTTTTGTTTGGCATATTTGTTTACGTCATTGGCCCAAAGCCCGAGAAACCGGAATTCAATCCTGAACTGGAGGAATTGAATGTTTCGCTGGATAATTTGGACCAATTTATTCAGGTAAAAGAGGCCGATCTGCCTGTTAAGCCGGGCAATGAGTCGAAGGTGGTATGGCAAGATAACGAATTGAAATACAAAACGAAACATTGCCTGCTGTACTTGCATGGTTTTTCAGCCTCTGGTTTCGAAGGAGATCCAACACATGTGAACTTCGCCAGGCATTTTCAGGCCAACGCCTACATCCCGAGGCTGGCCTCGCATGGGCTTGATGTTCCGGATCCCTTGCTGGACATGACTCCTGACCGGTTGTACGAGTCGGCTAAAGAAGCTTTGCAGATTGCGAATTTACTGGGAGAAAAGGTAATCGTTATGGGGACATCGACCGGCGGGACGCTGGCCTTAAAGCTGGCTGCCGATTTTCCGGAACTGATGGCTGGCCTGATTTTGATGTCACCCAATATCCGAATCAACAATCCGGCGGCTTTTTTACTGTCAAAGCCTTGGGGGCTGCAAATCGCACGCCAGTCGAATGGTGGAATTTACCGCCAAACAAACGAAGATTTAAATGCTGAGGAATGTAATTACTGGAACTGTTTTTACCGCATGGAAGCCACGGTGTATCTACAACAACTGGTTGCAAGCACCATGCACGGAGAACTTTTCAGGAAGGTTGAAAAACCCCTATTTCTGGCCTATTACTATCAGGATGAAGAACATCAGGATGACGTCGTGCGGGTTGATGCCATGTTGAACATGTTCGATCAACTGGGCACTCCGGAAGCGCTGAAACGCAAGCAGGCGTTCAATGCCGGAACGCATGTGATTGGTAGTGGCATGTTCTCAAAAACCCGGGATGAAGTCGAACAGGCTTGTATTGACTTTGCGTCAGAGGTGCTGGAGATGAATCCTTCAAATTGACTTCACTCTAAATCTTTGATATTGATCCTTCGTAATACAAAACGTATTTAAGCCGCCCGTGCCTAGACTGAATTTTCGGTTTTCAAAAGCATAAAACTGGTAACCCAGAGGTTTTAAAAGCTGCATCATTTCTTCAGTAATACTTTCAATGAGCAGGACGGGATGATGCCGATTCAGCGTCTCGATCCCACCTTTTAATACCTCCAACTCATGGCCTTGAACATCGATTTTTACAAAGTAAAGATCCAATTGAAAATCGTCTAACTTGCGGACCTGGCACGTTATTTTTTCTATTGAGAGGTGTTTTTCGCGGAACTTCCAAAGTCTGTTTTTGAGCCAATCCTTGGCTTCGTTATAGTGAAAAGACGACAGCCCATCAAACATCCAACGTCGATAAAAAGGTACAAACAAGATCAGCTCTTCATTTTCAACGCCCAGTCCGCAATTGTGCAGCTCCAGGCGTCTTTTCGAAATGATTGGATTGCTTTTGAGCTTTTTGAAAACCCAGGGGTTCGGCTCAAAAGCGATGATTTTATTCGACAATCGCTTTTCGATCAACATGGACAGGATGGCTTCGCCCCGGTTTGCACCCACATCAACAAACACCTGGTTAGGCCGGGGATTAAATAATTTCAATGCATGGAAATCTTTTTCTGAAGGGGATCTAAATCCTTTTATCCATATAAATTTGAGATTGAAACGAAGATCGTGCAAAAATGGAAAAAGCGTTTGGACGGACCTTAGAATTTTTTTCATTCAATATAAACAGGCATTAGGTTGTTGTGCACTCCCAAAAATCAGCTTGATTTCGTCCTGTCAGGCCAGACAACCAATCAAGTCAAACTCAGTAGAATCGTTGATTTTTATCTGATAAAAATTGCCAATTTTAATCGCATCATTCTTTTCAACCAGCACTTCCCCATCCACTTCCGGTGAATCGTACTCCGTGCGACCAACAAAATAATCGGCCTCTTCGCGATCGATTAATACATTGAAAGTCTTTCCAACCTTTTCCACATTCAGTTTTTCTGAAATGCTTTGCTGAAGTGCCATCAATTCAGCCGCACGCTCCTGTTTCGTGTCCTCCGGAACATCGTCTTCATACATTTTAAATGCGTAGGTATCGTCTTCGTTCGAGTAGGCAAAAACGCCCATTCGATCAAACTTCTGCTCGGCTACAAAGGCTTTCAGCTCTTCAAAATCTTCCGCGGTTTCGCCGGGGTGCCCAACCAAAAACGTCGTGCGCAATGCAATTCCCGGCACTTCCTCACGGATTTTGTTGATCAACTTGATTGTTTCCTCCTTGGTGATTTTTCGACGCATCCGCCCCAGCATCCGATCGCTGATGTGTTGCAACGGCAGATCCAGGTAATTGGCCACATTGTCTCTCTCACGAATCACTTTCAACAGTTCTGTCGGAAATTTGGAGGGATACGCATAATGCAGCCGAATCCATTCCAGTCCCTGAATATCGGCCAGCCGGTCGATCAGCTCGGCCAACTTACTTTCGCCGTACATGTCAATCCCGTAGTACGACAAATCCTGCGCAATGATTAGCAGTTCTTTTGTTCCGCCGGCAACCAATGTTTGGGCCTCTTCAAGCAAACTCTCCATGCTGCGCGATTTATGGATTCCGGTGAATTGCGGAATCGCGCAAAATGAGCAATGCCTGTTGCAGCCTTCGCTAATCTTGAGGTAGGAAAAGTGGCTGGGTGTCGTTTTCAGCCGGTGGTACATCTTCTGCTCAAAGAAGTTGGCATTTAAATCCTGGATGATCTGCTTGTAGTCGAACTTGCCGTAAAACTTGTCAACCTCCGGAATTTCCTTCTCCAAATCTTCCTTATAACGTGCCGACAAACAGCCCATAACCAGCAATTTATCCAGCTTGCCGGCTTTACGGGCCTGGGCATGGCTCAAAATCGAATTGATGGACTCTTCCTTGGCATCCATGATAAAGCCACAGGTATTCAGAATGACAATGTTGGCATCGTCGTCTTCGCTGTCGTGCACGACTTTAAATCCATTCAAATCAAGCTGGTTGAGCAGCATTTCCGAATCAACCAAATTTTTGGAACACCCCAGGGTGCTTATATTAACTTTTCCTCGTTTCATCTTTATTTTCAATTTATGTTCTCAATTTCTCACCCTTTGTAACAAATAAAGCCCTGTGTGGTTTTTCCATTCGTCAGAGTGAGTCATTCCGAACTTGTTTCGGAATTGCCATGGAAGACAGATCCCGGAACAAGTCCGGGATGACATGAAGCGGCTGACCGAGCGTAGCCTACGAAAACAGCGATTCAACAAACTCTTTTCTTCTGAACACTTGTAAATCTTCCATCTTCTCCCCAATTCCGATGTATTTCACGGGAATTTTAAATTGGTCAGAAATGCCAATCACAACCCCGCCTTTGGCTGTTCCGTCCAACTTGGTTAAAGCTAAAGCAGAAACTTCGGTTGCTTTGGTGAATTGTTTGGCTTGTTCAAAAGCGTTTTGTCCGGTTGATCCATCCAAAATCAGCAAAACCTCGTGTGGTGCATCCGGCACTATTTTTTGCATCACATTTTTGATTTTGCTCAGCTCATTCATCAAGTTGATTTTGTTGTGCAAACGGCCCGCAGTATCAATAATGGCCACATCAGCTCCGGTCGCCTTGGCTGAAGCCAGGGTGTCGTAAGCCACCGAAGCAGGATCGGCTCCCATGCTTTGTTTCACCAGCGGGACATCGACGCGCTCGGCCCAAATTTGCAATTGGTCAATCGCAGCGGCACGAAAGGTATCGGCAGCTCCAAGCACCACTTTTTTGCCGTTCTTTTTGAAGTTGTAGGCCAGCTTGCCAATGGTGGTTGTTTTTCCAACGCCATTCACACCCACAACCATAATAACATAGGGCATATCGCTTGAAGGAAGCTCAAAATCGGCTTCATCATTGGTGTTATTTTCGTCGAGCAGTGCAGCAATCTCTTCTTTTAAAAGGGTATTGAGTTCGTCCACTCCAAAATATTTGTCTTTGGAAACGCGCTCTTCAATACGCCTGATGATCTTTAAAGTCGTGTCCACGCCAACATCAGAAGTAATCAATACTTCTTCCAGGTTATCAAGCACTTCATCGTCAACCTTCGACTTGCCAACAATGGCGCGTCCCAACTTTTTAAAAACACTTTCCTTGGTTTTCGAAAGGCCCTGATCCAGGCTTTCTTTTTTCGATTTTGTAAATGATCCGAATAGACCCATAGCTTTCTGAATTTGAGTGGCGCAATTTACAAAAATTGCCTGATAAAATTTAATTAAACCTGAGGTTGGAAGAAAGAGTTAACCAGAACAGGAAATCAAGATTTGCGCACCTGCCGAATTTTACCCTGCATGGCCCCTCTGCACCGGGAAAAAAGAGCCCGTGCCAATAGTTTCAGGCTTTGGAAGTTCAACACGTCAATCACCATTGGCTGTTCAATGCCGCCTTACGATTGGAAGTTTTGCCCGAAAAAAGCGCTGACAAGGACTGATGGACAGACAGATTCAGAAACAAGCCTGGAGTATCTCGATTGAGCGGTATACGGGGCTGAAAACAAAAAAGCTCCCATCGAACGATGGAAGCTTTTTTGCTAAGCAAATAAATATCTTTACTTTTTAAAATAGTCTTTAACCATTTCATTAGGAATAATATCTTCCTGAAATGTGTACGCTCCGGTTTTTTCAGACTTTACCATTTTAATTACTTTGGAATATCCTTTACCGGCACCTTTTTGCAATGATGCAACTGCTTTCTTTGCCATATCTCAAATTATTTAATTTCGCGGTGAACAGTTACTTTTTTCAAAACCGGGTTGTACTTTTTCAATTCCAAACGGTCAGGTGAATTTTTCCTGTTTTTGGTTGAAATGTACCGTGATGTTCCGGGCACACCACTGTCTTTGTGCTCGGTGCACTCTAAAATAACCTGTACCCTATTACCTTTTTTAGCCATTTTCTACGCTTTTAAATATTCGTTACGTATCCTTTTTCCTTAGCTTCTTTCAAGGCGGCAGTTAATCCTCTTTTATTAATTGTACGGATACCTGCAGCAGAAACTGTTAGCGAAATCCAACGGTCTTCCTCTGGAAGATAGAATTTCTTCTTGAACA
Organism: Sunxiuqinia dokdonensis; assembly: GCF_001270965.1. GTDB lineage: Bacteria > Bacteroidota > Bacteroidia > Bacteroidales > Prolixibacteraceae > Sunxiuqinia > Sunxiuqinia dokdonensis. The sequence continues at coordinate 13,830 of NZ_LGIA01000062.1, forward strand.
AGTTCGGATAAAACCGACGCTTCGTTCTTCTTTTCGAGTGTGAAACATTGTTTCCCACCATCATTTTTTTTCCGGTAACTTGACAAACTTTTGACATTGTCTTATTTTTTATTCAGAATCACACATTTTTCAAACAGTTCGCAAAATAAGCGCTTTTTCTTGTAAAAATCAAATTGTTTCAGAAAAAAATCTGGGTTTTTTCAACAACCAGTTGTTTAAAAATAAAAAACGCTTGGAGCTTCTTTTTCAAAGGGATAACCAAGTGGGTTTCCCCGATGATTTTCGATGCCGCAAAGATAGTTTTTTTCATCATTGATGATTGAACCTATTTCTAAAAGAGAAGTTAATATCAAACCAGAACATTAAATCTTAATCAAATAAAATCATGGAAGAACAAATCAACCAAATGCCGCGCATTGGAGACATGGCTCCCGATTTTACGGCCGACACCACCTACGGACCACTGAGATTTTCAGAGTACAACAAAGGAAGTTGGGTAATTCTTTTTTCGCACCCGGCTGATTTTACGCCTGTTTGCACCACCGAAATGAGTGGATTTGCCATTCAAAGCGATGAATTTAAGGCATTAAATACCAAACTAATAGGCTTGAGTATTGACAGCATTCACGCCCATGTGGCTTGGGTGAACAATGTAAAAAAAAACAGTGGCGTCTTGTTCAACTTTCCAATTATTGCCGACATTGACATGAAAGTGTCGAAACTGTATGGCATGCTACAGCCGAACGAAAGTCAAACTGCAGCTGTCCGTGCAGTGTTTATTATCGATCCAACGGGCAAAGTCAGGCTGATGATGTATTACCCGCTGAACGTTGGGCGGAACATGAATGAAATACTCCGGGTTTTGAAAGCCTTGCAAACAGCCGACAAACATGGTGTGGCTCTTCCGCTAAACTGGGTTCCGGGAGAGCAAGTGATTGTTCCCCCGCCGAAAACAGTACCCGACATGGAGGAACGCGAAAAATCGAACTATGAAATGGTTGACTTTTATCTGGCCAAAAAGAATTTATAGCTAAAAACCAATTTGAAAATAAACAGGAGGTGCTGATTGTAGCGCCTCCTGTTTCATTTTATGGAAAAGTCCGCTATTTTAGAGGAAGTTTAAATTGACTTATGAATTCGACGCAAAGGCTCTATTACCCGACGATTTTAGGGGCAGCACATTTGGTTGTTTTATACATTTTCATTCAGACCGTGGTTGATTTCCCGCTGGCAATTTGGGACTATTACCATGGTACGGAGTATCTGTCGAATCCGATTAAAAAAATCGCGCTTTCGCTGGGCTCCATTTTGTTTATCCTCTATTTTGCCTACCGGAAAGCCGAAACCAAACTCAGCAAGCTGTTTCCGCTGAGACGGTTTAACGTACTTATTTTTATTCCGATCCTCACTTTTTTGGCAGCGGCGCACGTGTTTTTAGGCGAAATCAACCAGCGAATTGACCAGGTGTTTCCTCCCCCACCTTGGTTTTGGGAGCTTTTCGAAAGAATATTTGAAAATGATTTTGGGTTTTACGGTGCCGTTTTGAAAGTTGCCATTGTTGCACCCATTGTTGAAGAGTTGATATTTCGTGGCGTGATCATGCATGGCTTTATGCGCAACTATCCGAAGATCATTGCTATTTTCGTATCGGCCTTGTTCTTCGCCTTGTTTCACCTCAATCCATGGCAGTTTCCGGCTACCTTTTTGCTAGGCTTGCTGCTGGGCTGGGTCATGGTCATTACCCGAAATATTTTGGCCTGCATGATCGGGCACTCCATCAACAACTTGCTGGTGCTGTTGTCCATCGAATATTGGGATGAGATCACCCGGTTCTCTTTTTTCCTGCTTGAAAAAGAAGTGCAGCTCAACATCAGCTACCTGGTAGCCGGCATTAGTTTGGTGTTGATTGGTCTGCTGGCCACCTTTGCTACAAAACCACGACAACAAACGACTTAACGATGGATTACGCTTTAATTGTTTTGGGCGCCCTCTTTATGATTACGGGTATTTTGGGGGCTATTCTGCCGGTTCTTCCCGGCCCGCCATTGAGCTTTGTGGGACTGATTTTTTTGCACCTCACAGAGCGTTACCAATTTTCTACCAACTTTTTGATCATTTGGGGAGTTATCACGGTCGTTGTTTATTTGCTCGATTACCTGATTCCAGTTTGGGGCACCAAAAAATTTGGTGGAAGTAAACGCGGAGTATGGGGAAGCATCATTGGCCTGCTGCTGGGCATGTTTCTTTTCCCGCCATTCGGGATTGTTGTTGGTCCGTTCTTGGGTGCTGTACTGGGCGAACTCAGCAGTGGCAAGCAATCGCGCGAGGCATTTCGATCTGGCTTTGGATCTTTCCTTGGATTTTTGGTGGGAACCCTGCTCAAACTCATCGTCTCAGGCATGATGGCCTGGTATTTTGTTGCAGAAATGGTTTAGAGATTGAGGATTGATTGCTGATTCTCGATTCTGTATGCTTGACTCTACACTTCCATCTGAAAATTTCTACATTACAAGGAAAGGTTTCTGCTTAACGAGAAGCGCTTATTGCTTTGCACCGACTTTATTGTTTGGCGGATGCCCTCTGCGTCTATAGAAATTCCTACCTTTGTTTGATTTAAAACCATTGGATGTTTAAAACTAAAACGGATCTGGTCAAGTAAATAACCTGGGCATTCGCCGCTGGTTATCCCTCAATTAAACTCGGGCATGTACTTGCCGGAGTTATATTCACATCTCTATTCTAATAACCTGTTGGAGCCTGATGAGGAATTGTGTGTTCTTCAACCAAAGGTTTCAATCCTATAAATTTTCACAATCATGGATAACGATCATACATCTATTCACGAGTTTGACTTCGATTTAATATGCGAGTATTTTTCAACACTGGAGCGGCAAGGGCCGGGCAGCCCGGAAATGACACTAAAAGCTTTAAGTTTTATTCATGGGCTATCCGGCGAATCGCACATAGCTGACATTGGCTGTGGCACCGGGGGACAAACTATGGTGCTGGGCAAACACGCACCGGGACGAATTACCGGTGTCGATTTGTTTCCTCAGTTTATCGACTTATTTAACCACAATGCCAGCAAGCTAGACTTGCATGATCGCGTAAAAGGCGTGGTCGGTTCGATGGACAAGCTTCCTTTTGAAACGGAAGCCCTGGACCTGATTTGGTCGGAAGGCGCGATCTATAACATTGGTTTTGAGCGAGGTTTAAACGAATGGCGAAAATTCATAAAACCCGGCGGGTACATCGCTGTCACAGAAGCTTCGTGGTTCACCCAAAAGCGGCCTGATGAAATTGATGCCTTTTGGCAGGATGCGTATCCGGAGATTGACACCATTCCCAACAAATTGGGGCAAATGCAACATGCCGGCTATGTTCCTGCAGCCAGCTTTATTTTGCCTGAAAACTGCTGGATCGAACATTTTTACACGCCACAAGTTGCGGCTCAGGATGATTTTCAAAAGAAATATGCGGGAAATCAGACAGCCGAGGCGTTGATCGCGAACCAACGACATGAAGCACAGTTATACCATAAGTATAAAGCCTATTACGGCTATGTATTCTATATTGGAAAAAAACTGTAGGGATAAAAAAGAAGCCAAAACTGGCTTCTTTTTTTAACGTCGATACGAGCGGTTTTGCGATTTATTTCGATTGGCGAAAAATTCCTGCTTTCGCCTGCTCTTTTCCTTTTCAAAGGCCTTTTTTTCCTGGGCTGTCATCGGGCTGTCGGTTTGCGGGAAAGGATGCTCCGAAACCCGATCAATTTTCTGATTAATCAGTCGTTCAATGTCACGGATGTAGGCGTTTTCCTCTGGCTCGCATATTGAAATGGCTATGCCCTCGTCGCCTGCCCTGCCCGACCGGCCAATGCGGTGAACATAGGTTTCGGCCACATTCGGAATGTCGTAGTTAATCACGTACTTCAGCTTGTCAATATCGATTCCGCGTGCAGCAATATCGGTAGCCACCAGCACTCTGATTTCACGATCCTTGAATTTTGTCAGTGCTTTTTGCCGCTGGTTCTGAGCCTTATCGCCATGAATGGCAGCCGATTCAATTTTGTGCTTTTTTAGGTTACGTACAATTTTGTCGGCCCCGTGTTTGGTGCGCGCAAATAACAGCACCGGGTTCAACTTCTGATTTTTCAGAATATGAACGAGTAGGTCGTTTTTGTCGCTTTTGTTCGTGTAATACAAGTACTGACTAATGGTTTCGGCGGTGGATGACACCGGACTAACTTCCACTTTTTCAGGATTTCGTAAGATTTTTGATGAAAGCTCCACAATATTGTCAGGCATGGTAGCCGAAAAGAATAAGGACTGTCTCCGGGCTGGCAGCTTGGCAATAATCTTCTTAATATCATTGATAAACCCCATGTCGAGCATGCGGTCGGCTTCATCAAGAACAAAATACTCTATATGCTTCAGGCTGATAAAACCCTGATCCATCAAATCGAGCAGGCGGCCTGGCGTGGCCACCAAAATATCGATACCATTGCGCAGGGCGTTGGTTTGGGCACCTTGCTTCACCCCACCAAAAATTACTGTGTTTTTAATACCAGTGTACTTTCCGTAAGTCGACAAACTTTCCCCAATCTGGATCGCCAGTTCGCGTGTAGGTGTTATAATCAGCGACTTGATCATGCGTTGATGATTTCGCTGCCGCTGATCCTGAAACAGGTGTTGTAAAATCGGAATCGCGAAGGCCGCTGTTTTTCCGGTGCCGGTTTGAGCGCTTCCAAGTACGTCTTGTCGATTGAGTATGATGGGGATGGCTTTTTCTTGTATGGCAGTGGGGTGAGTGTAATTTTCTTCTTTTAAGGCCTTCAGAATTGGCTCGATAATTTCTAACTTTTCAAATGGTGTCATTCACTAATTTTTGTTCCCATCTACAAATAGTTCCTAAAAATGATGGGATGATAAATAAAGGACGCAAAGGTAGCATTTAAATTCAACATGGTAGTCGTACCCCTAAAATCGAAAATTTCACGCTGGTGTTTTTCATCTGACAACTTCCCAACTGGTATTTATAATGAATACTTGGTGTAGAAAAAGCACAACATCCGTGTACTCATCGCCACGTATAAAAGCAAGCATTCAAACTTAGCATCAGGCTATTTCAGTGCATCCCGACTGATTGAAAAACCGGACGCTCCATGGCATGGTTTTTTCAGCTCAGATTGAAAAAAAGACGGTTATGAACCAACACAAGCACTCAGAACCTGAAGATGAAAATAAAAACAGGCATCAATCTAACGATCAGCATCACAGGGGGTGTTCCGGTCAACAAAAAGACAAACAAGCCCATGAAAGCAGATATAAAAAATCCGATACGAAATCAGGAACAAAAAAGAAGCACCACCATCACGATTCCTCACCTGGTGGGAACAAGCAGCCCCACAGCACTCACAAAAAAAGAAACGACGGAGCGGAGAAAACGGACCACCACCATCATCATTCCCAAGAAGAAAAAAATGTAAATGGCGATCATCACGATCATGGTTCGCATGACCATTCCGGGCATCATGCGCACATGATCCAGGACTTCAAAAAACGGTTCTGGATATCGTTAGTCCTTAGCTTGCCGGTTCTCATGCTGTCGCCAATGATTCAGGATTTGCTTGGCTATGAGCTGACCATTGAAGCTTCCAACTATGTCTTGTTTGGCTTGTCATCCGTCATCTACTTTTATGGTGGATGGCCTTTTTTGGGCGGCTTGGCTGACGAGCTTAAAAAGAAACAACTTGGCATGATGACGCTGATTGCGGTGGCCATTACCATCGCCTGGGGCTACAGTTCGGCCACCACCTTTGGTCTGGAAGGAAAAACCTTCTTTTGGGAACTGGCTACCCTGATTGACGTCATGCTGCTGGGACACTGGATTGAGATGAAATCGGTGATGGGAGCTTCAAGATCGTTACAGCAGTTGGTTGCCCTGATGCCGTCGGAAGCCCACAGACTGAAAAATGGCGATACGGAAGACGTAACGGTCGATCAGCTTGAAAAAGGGGACTTGGTACTAGTTCGTCCGGGAGAAAAAATTCCGGTGGATGGAATTATCACCGAAGGGGAAAGCCACGTTAATCAGGCAATGGTCACCGGCGAATCACAGCCGGTCAAAAAATCGGCAGACGATCAGGTAATTGGAGGAACAATCAATGGCAACAGTTCGCTTAAGATCAAAGTAGAACAAGTTGGCGACGAGGCATACCTGAAAAAAGTCATTAACATGGTGAAGGATTCCCAAAAGAAGAAATCAAAAACGCAACACTTGGCCGACCGCATTGCATTTTGGCTGACGATTGTGGCCCTGACTGTTGGTTTTGGTACGCTGTCGGTTTGGCTGGCAGCGGGTGAGCCCTTTGCTTTTGCCCTTGAGCGCATGGCCAGCGTGATGGTCATTACCTGTCCACATGCATTGGGATTAGCAGTTCCTCTGGTGGTGGCCATTTCAACATCTGTATCGGCACAAAACGGCTTGCTGATCCGCAACCGGACTGCCTTTGAAAATTCGCGGAAAATTACCTTGATGGCCTTCGACAAAACCGGCACACTGACCAAAGGCAACTTTGGCGTGACACGCTTTCAGTCGGTGCAGAAAGAGTTTTCCGATCAGGAAATTTTGAAACTGGCCGGAGCCGTTGAAGCCGAATCGGAGCATCCCTTGGCAATCGGCATTCTCGATAAAGTGAAAGAAAAGGATATTGAACTTCCGGAAATCAAAAACTTCAACGCGCTCACAGGTAAAGGAATTGAAGCCGATGTTGGCGAACAAAAAGTAAAGGTAGTTAGTCCTGGCTTTCTAAAAGAAAACAATCTGGAGGTGCCTGATGGTGCCAATCAAAACGAGCAGGAAACAGTTGTCTTTCTCGTGGTTGATAACCAATTAGCAGGCTTTATCGCACTGGCCGACGAGATTCGCGAAGAATCGCAAGAGGCTGTAAAAATACTGAAAGAAAATCGAATGAAAATTTACATGATGACTGGAGACAACGAACAGGTGGCCAAAAGTGTCAGTGAAGAACTGGGATTGGATGGTTATTTTGCCGGCATTTTGCCTGATGAAAAGCTGGAGCAAGTGAAAAAATTTCAGCAACAAGGCGAGTTTGTGGCTATGACCGGCGATGGGATCAATGATGCGCCTGCATTGGCGACCGCTGATGTTGGTATCGCAGTGGGCTCGGGAACTGATGTTGCCGCCGAAACCGCCGACATCATTCTGGTAAACAGCAACCCAAAGGATATTGCTTCGCTCGTTCTTTTTGGCAAGAAAACGCACAAAAAGATGATTCAGAATTTTATTTGGGCAACAGCATACAATGTCGTAGCAATTCCGCTGGCCGCGGGTGTTTTGTACCAGTCGGGCATCCTGATTAACCCGGCGCTTGGGGCAGGTTTAATGAGTCTGAGTACCATCATTGTGGCTATTAATGCTCAGTTGCTGAAAAAGAAACTACAGCTTAGTCATTAACTGAAGGAAAGAATCCGACAACCGAAGCATGAAAAAAGCAGGTGTGCAGATTTGAATTCATTTGAAACAAAGACGAATTGAAAACTGTTGTAAGTTGAAAACAAAATAAACATATGGCGATTAAAAATTACAGACAAATAACGATTAATAATCATCAAAAAAAACAAAAATCATGAAGTATTACATTGATAAACTAACAGACTACACATTTGATGTGGCTGTAGAAAGAGTAACCGAAGAACTAAAGAAAGAAGGATTTGGCGTTTTATCTGAAATTAACATCCACGAAAAATTGAAAGAAAAGCTGGATGTCGATTTCCGGAAATATCGGATTTTGGGTGCCTGTAACCCACCGGCAGCTTATCAGGCCTTGCAAGCCGAGGACAAAATTGGCACCATGCTGCCCTGCAATGTCATTGTGCAGGAAACCAGCGACAACAAAGTTGAAGTGGCTGCAGTAAACCCAATGGCATCGATGATGGCCGTGGAGAACCCAGCGCTGGAATCGGTTGCTACGGACATCACGGAACGCCTGAAACGTGTCATTGCCGCTTTGTAGGATTGATCGTTAGAAGAAAATGGATAGAAAAGCTGATGTGTTGATCAAACCGCCAGCTTTTCTTTTTCCTTTTTCATCTTCAGAATTTTTGACGAATACTTGTTACGATACTCAACAGGTGATAGACCAGCCACTTTTTTAAAGACATCACGAAAAGCCTTTACATCAACATACCCCACATCATACATCACCTCGCTCACGGTTTTTACGCCTGACTCCAGTTCCTTTTTGGCGGCTTCCATTTTCACCCGCTGCATGTATTCAGCAATGGTGTTCGACGTTGCCCGCTTAAACCGACGTTCAAGTGTTCGTCGGCCAACGCGCACCTGCTGCGATAATTTTTCAACAGTGATTTTGTCCGAAAAATTTTGCTCAATAAACTCCTGCGCCTCTAAAACCACCTCGTCCTGGTGTGCTTTTTGCCCCATGAACACAGTAAACGGTGATTGGCTGCTCCGTTCAATGTCAATCATGAAGGCCTTGGAAGCCATCACCGCCAGTTCCCGGTCGCCATATTTTTCAATCAGGTACATCAACAGGTTCGTAAATGAATAAGCTCCGCCGCTTGTGTAAATGCCATCCGCCTCTGTTACAATCTTATGATCTTTCAAAATCACTTCCGGGAATTGCCGCTTGAATTCTTGTGCAAACTGCCAGTGAGTAGAACAGGGGCGGCCATTCAGCAGGCCGGTAGCTGCCAGGAAAAAGGAACCAATACACAAGCTCACCACTTCAGCGCCACGATGGTAGTGATTTACAATCCACGGAACCAACTGCGCGTTCATCCGAAGATTATGCTGTACGTCGCCATGGATGGCCGGAATAATAATCAAATCTGTTTGGCTGACTTCATTAATCAAAAGATTGGGATTAATCGTAAACAAGCCGTTGGTTTGGGTCATCGAGCGGGAAGCACCAACCAAATGCAAATTGAATAAGGGTTGACGGTTGGTCGCCTGCAAAAAATTATTGACCCACGAAAAAATCTGGTAGGTCCCTTCAATGTTCACCAGACTGTAGTGTCCATTGGGAACCAGGATTGATACATGTTTCATTGCTCTCGGGATTTATCTTTTAATGTCGTAATACGCCCTTTAAAATGACGGCATTACACC
>NZ_LGIA01000063.1 GCF_001270965.1 Sunxiuqinia dokdonensis
TGAAAAATTCTAATATCCCTCACATTTCCACCTATTACGGCGGTAACTTCTGCCGAGCTAGCGGGCGGTACCTGCATCTCACCGTTTGTTTTTACCATTGTGGTGAGGTTGCGCATACTGAAACTCCCCAGTTTTAAATCCAGGGCTTCGCGCTGAAGTTCGTTCAGCATTACCACACCTTCGGGGCCTTCATGCTCCGCATGTTCCCCGGCTTCACTGTTTTCTTTTTTGTTGCTGTTGCACGACATGAGCGTTACTACCACAAGAAGTGCTAAAAATATTTTCGTTTTCATTTTTATCTGTTTTTATAATTATTGACCTGTTATGTATTCCAATTGTTCTTTAATTTCGAAGAAATCTGATAGCCGTGATAAATATTCCTGCCTGGTTTTTATGGCTGATTCGGTATTCTGGATAAATTCAATATAACTGAGGCTGCCCAACCGGTAACCCAGGTTTGCCGCTTCAATTTGTTCGGCAGCAAGCGGCAGAGCTTCGCTTTTATAATATTCCAGCACTTCGCTCATTACTTTGTAACGGCTTAAAAGTTCCTTGTAAGAGGCATTCAGTTCCAATTCCCTTTGCTTGTATTCCTGTCCGGTAATCTGGTAATTGATACGGGCGGCTTTTGTTTTCCCTGACTGGGAAAAGAACAGTAAAGGAACGGAAATGCCTGCTTCCCAACCATAAAAACCCGAAGTGCCATCGACCGATTGCCGCGAGTACCCCAAATCTAGTTTGGGTAAAAAATTGGCCTTTTCGGCTTTCCACTCTGCATCGGATACATCAAGCTGCTTCCTGTAATAATTTAATAAGGGAACATTGTTTAATGAATCAACTGAAAAGGCAGCATGAATCGTTTTATCCCATGCTTGTCCGGCATCGGTAATTTTAACACCGCCAGGGTACATCAGGTACTGGTTCAGAATTTGCAGCGATGCCAGGTATTCGCTCTCAGCCTGTTTCATATTCACCATTAACTCTTTGTATTTAGCCGAGGCAGAAAGGTACTCAACTTTGGATGTTTGTTGGGTTTTAAACCGCAATTCGGCAGCTTTCAGAAAATTGGTATAAATACTGTCAAGCTGATTGTACAATTCTGTTTGCTTTTTTGCAACCAGTGACCTGTACCATGCAAGGCTCACGTTTCTTACCAGTTCATTTTCTGTCAGTTCAAGTTTTGAAACAGCAAGGTCGGTACGTGATTTATTCAGTTTGGTTTTGGCAGGTATGCCAAACAAGTCAATTTCCGATTGTGTAACCCCTATTTGGTTTTGAATACCCACTGCTCCGTTTCCGGTTTCCTCTTTACCGGTGTAGATGGACGTATTGCCCAAATCGTAAGCTGTAGCTTTCAGGGCTTTTTGTTTCTCCACATCGAGCGAAGCTGCTTTTAACGAAGGGTAGTTTTCTTTTGCCCGTTCAATTGCCTGCTCAAGGGTAACTGAATTTTCCTGTGCTTTTAAGCTTCCTGAAACACCAAGTCCGCCAATGATGAGCAGAACGGTTATTACCGTGGTATTGAGTTTAGGCGCTTTCAGTTTGGTTTTTCCCGATTCAACCATTTTGTACAATACGGGCAAAACAACCAGTGTTAGAAGTGTTGATGTTAGCATACCGCCAATAACCACGGTGGCAAGCGGGCGTTGCACTTCGGCCCCTGCTGAGGTAGAAATGGCCATAGGCAGGAAACCCAGTATATCGGTTGATGCAGTCAGGAAAATAGGGCGTACCCGGCGTATAGAACCTTTTTTGATAATATCACCAAGGCTGAGTTTTCCCTCTTCTTTTAACTCGTTAAAACCGCTTATCAAAACCAGCCCGTTCAATACGGCTACACCAAAGAGTACGATAAAGCCAACCCCAGCCGAAATACTGAATGGCATATCCCGCAGGTAAAGCGAAAAAATACCTCCCACGGCCGCCAATGGAATGGCCACGTAAATCATGAGGGTTTGTTTAAACGATTTGATGGCGAAGAATACCAGCATAAATATCAATGCCAAAGCAAGCGGCACAACCAACGTAAGACGCTTTGACGCCCGTTCGAGATTTTCAAAAGCGCCTCCGTAGCGAATGTAATAACCCGAAGGCAGTTCGAGATTTTCATCGAGTGTTTGCTGAATTTCTTCTACCAGCGATTTAATGTCCCTGCCTTCCACATTAATACCTACATAAGTACGCCTGTTGGTATTGTCGCGGCTTATTTGCATCGGGCCGGGCTGGTAGCTGACATCAGCTACTTCTTTCAATGGAACCTGGTTTCCGTTTGGGGTGTTTACAAATAAATTCCGAAGGTCGTCGATACTTTGGCGGTGTGCTTCATCAAGTCGAACTACAAGGTCGAACATGCGCTCTCCTTCATAGATAACCCCGGCAACGCCACCGCTAAAAGCAGTCTCTACAACCGTATTCAGGTCTTTTATTTTTAAGCCGTATTGCCCCAGTTTGGTGCGGTTGTATTTTACCGTTATTTGAGGCAGCCCACGGGTTGCTTCGGCTTTTATGCCTTCAATCCCTTCAATCCCTGCAATTAAACCGGAAATTTCTTCGGCTTTGTCGGCCAGCATATCCAGGTCGTCGCCGTATAATTTAATAGCCACATCTTCACGAATACCGGTTAAAAGCTCGTTGAACCGCATCTCGATTGGCTGGGTAAACTCGTAGTTTATACCGGGCAAAACACTAACCTTTTCTTTTACCTTATCAATCAGCTCCTGTTTTGATTCAACCTTTGTCCATTCATCCTCGGGTGTAAGAATAACAAATATATCAGCAATATCAATCGGCATGGGGTCGGTAGGCAAATCTGCCACCCCAATACGGCTTTGTATTGATGCTATCTCATCGGGGAAATTCTCCAACACAATCTGTTCGATACGAGTAGATGCCTTTTCCACCTCTGACAGCGATGTTCCGGGTTTCAGGAAAGCCTGAAAAGCAAAATCACCTTCGTCCAACTGAGGGATAAATTCGGCTCCCATACGTGAGAAAAGGAATCCTCCGGAAATTAAAAGCACCAAGGCAATCCCCAGTACAAGCTTACCTTTGCGTAAAGCCCAGGCAATTACCGGTTCGTAAAGGTTTTCGAGTTTCCCGATAAAACGCTCACCCCAGGTTTTTTTATCTGTTTTTGGTGGTCTCAGGAAAAGTGCAGCCATCATGGGTATGTAAGTAAGACACAGTACCATAACACCCAATACGGCAAATCCAAAGGTCATGGCCATGGGTATAAACATCTTGCCTTCCACACCCTGCAATGCCAGTACCGGGATAAAGACAATAAGGATAATGAGCTGCCCGAAAAATGCGGAGTTCATCATTTTACTGGCTGAATTATAGGCTATTTCGTTTCGCCGGGGCAGCCCCAGTTTCTTCCCGATAAATTCATTCCGGTGCAGATAAAATATCATGCTTTCCACGATAATCACCGCCCCATCGACCAGAATCCCAAAGTCGATAGCCCCGAGACTCATCAGGTTGGCCCAAACGCCAAACACTTTCATCATGATAAATGCAAATAGCAAGGCAAGCGGGATGGTAGAAGCTACCAGTAAACCGCCTCGTAAATTGCCCAAAAAGATGACCAGGACAAAGATTACAATGAGTGCCCCCAGTGAAAGGTTTTCGGCTACGGTGGAGGTGGTGCTTTTAATCAGTTTGCTGCGGTCGAGAAATGGTTTTATCTCTACGCCATCGGGCAACGATTTTTGGATTAACGCCATTCGTTCTTTCACATCCTTGATTACATCGTTGGAGTTTTCACCCTTCAGCATCATCACGATACCGCCTACGGCTTCGCCTTTACCGTCTTTAGTAAAAGCCCCGTAACGCACAAAACTTCCGTATTTTACTTCGGCCACATCGCGTATAAAAACAGGTTGCCCGTTTACATTGGCTACCAGCGTGTTGCGGATGTCATCGAGCGAGCGCATCAAACCTTCGCCACGGATAAAGTTGGCCTGAAAATTTTTTTCGATGTATGCCCCACCCGTGTTTTGGTTGTTCTCTTCCAAAGCCTCAAAAACGTCAGACATGGTCAGGTTCATGCTTCGAAGCTTATCGGGGTTAATGGAAATTTCGTATTGTTTTCCGCGCCCTCCAAAGGAATTTACTTCAACCACCCCCGGAACCATTGCCATCTGGCGTTTTACAATCCATTCCTGCATGGTGCGCAGTTCCATGTCGTTATACACAGTGTCGTAACCGGGCTGAACTTCAAGCGTGTACTGGTAAATTTCACCCAATCCGGTACTGATTGGCGCCATAAACGGCTCGGCAAATCCTTCCGGGATTTTTTCCTTAATTTCTGCCAGGGCTTCGCTTACCAATTGCCGGGGAAGGTAGGTTCCCATATTGTCCTCGAAAACTATTGTTACCACTGACAGCCCAAACCGGGAAACCGAACGAATTTCGATAACCCCCGGCAGGTTGGCCACCGATAGTTCCACCTGGTAGGTTACAAACTGCTCAATGTCTTCGGTGCCCAGGTTGGGCGCGGTGGTAATCACCTGCACCTGGTTGTTGGTAATGTCGGGCACGGCATCCAATGGCACTTTGGTCATCGACCAAATACCACCGATAATAAGCCCAATTGTCATCAAACCAATGAGGGCTTTGTTTTTGATTGAAAAAGATATTATACTATTTATCATTTGATTTCTTTTAATTATTAATGTGAATCCTGTACAGCATTTTTTTCTATGCGTTCAAATTTAATACGTTCGCAGTATCATGGCAATGCAAGGATGTCTAAGTCAACTGCTCAATATTTAAGAAAGAAAAATGAATTATATTTTGGGTGGTTGCCAGATAGATGCAACAGGGCTTGAAAGTGCAGGTTCTTTCAATTTAATATCTAAAGTAATTACCACTAAATTGATAAAGGAAATACTAAAAAATGAAGGGAAAGAAAGCGTTTGGCAACTATGACAAAAACAAAACGGGGAACATAAATCAACATCGTTTGACTGATTCGGGCTTTGTTTCACCAATTCCAGGGAAACGGAATTTGTATTGGCAGTTTGAACATCATTGCACGGCATGGCTGTTAAAACCATGATATACGCTGATAATATGACTGCTATATATTTCATACGTTAAAAATTGTTTAAAATACAATGGCAAAACTAATAAAATGTTGATGCAACCGGGTTGCAAAGTTATTTCTTACAATTTGAGCAAATACCTTTCACAACCATATTCACATATTCGAAAAAAAAGTTACAGGGAAGGTTTATTGTTGGAACGGGATATGGTTGAACGCTCCACTTTTTCAAATCGCTGTTCCAAATCCGCCAGGCTCAGCGCTTTTCCTGATTCAGATAATGTTTTGTAAACCAAGCTTCGCATGGCAGTTGGCTTCACGTTTTTTGATTCGAGTTTTTTGTCGATTTCATTGTTTTCCATACCTGTAAATATTTAAGATGCAGTTACCTTTATCTGCTTTATTATTGAACTTTACTTTTTATAAGCCAACAACCTCAACGCATTAAAAACCACAACAAGGGTTGAGCCCTCGTGAATCAGCACGGCAATGCCAATACCTGCCAGGCCAAGGATGGTTGACGGAATAAGTACAGCTACGATACCCAGGCTAATCCAAAGGTTTTGTTTTATGATACCTTTTGCTTTTCTGCTCAGTCCAATGGCAAAGGGAAGGATTTCCAGTTTGTCGCCCATCAGGGCAATATCAGCGGTTTCGAAGGCTACATCCGAACCGGCCGCGCCCATGGCTATGCCCACGGTGCTGTTGGCCATGGCGGGTGCATCATTAACGCCATCGCCTACCATTGCCACCTTCGATTCCTTCTTTCTGAGTTTTTTTATGGCATCTACTTTTTCCTCCGGCAACAGGCTGCCCCAGGCATCGGTCAGGCCTATTTCTTTTGCCACGGCATCGGCCACTTTTTGGTTGTCGCCCGTGAGCATGACCATCCGTTTGATACCGGTTTTCTTTAATTGCTCCAGCGTACTTTTTGCCTCTGCCCGCGGTGTGTCCATTAAGGCTATGATGCCCACATATTCGTCATTCTGGCGAATAAGCATTGTGGTGTTCCCTTCTGCTTCAAGCGTTTTTACTTTTTCCGTAATTTTTTCCGAAGGTTTTTTATCATCGAGGGCTTCATACAGTTCCAGGTTGCCAATATATACTTTATCTTTTCCCAGTGTTGCCTTGATACCTTTTCCCAAGACGGCTTCCAAGTCCTTGGCCTCGGGAATGCTAATCCCTTCCAAACGTTTTTTGCCGTCCCTCACCACCGCCTTTGCCAACGGATGGTCGCTCAGGTTTTCCACGGCTATTGCCATTTTGAGTAATTCATTTTCATCGGTATTGTTCAGTGGAATTACTTTGGTGAGTTTTGGTTTGCCTTCGGTAAGGGTGCCGGTTTTATCGAACGCCAGGGCGGTTAAAACACCCAGGTCTTCCAGCGGCCGTCCGCCTTTGATAAGCACCCCGCTTTTTGCGGCCCTTGCTACTCCGCTCAGCACGGCGCTGGGCGTGGAAATGGCCAGCGCACAAGGGCTGGCGGCTACCAGAACGGCCATCGCCCTGTAAAAGCTGTCGCTAAAATTTTCGTCGATGACCAAAAAAGCCCCAAGCAATAACACCACCAATCCTAAAACGGAAGGCACAAAGTATTTCTCGAACTTGTCGGTAAACCTTTGGGTGGGCGATTTTTGTGTTTGGGCTTCATTAACCAGTTTTACCAAACGGGAGAGCGTAGAGTCGCTGGCTTCCCTGGTGACTTTAATTTCCAGCGTGTTGTTGCCGTTGATGGTGCCTGAAAAAACCCTGTTTTCATCACGAATGTCCTTTTCGTTGGAGTAGTCCTTTTGGGGGTCATCCACGGGCATTTTATCCACCGGTACACTTTCGCCCGTTATTGGGGCCTGGTTCACGCTGCTTTCGCCGCTAACCACAACGCCATCGGACGGGATTTTAGTGTTGGGCTTCACTACGATAACGTCTCCGATACCCAGTTTTTCAATGCCTACCTCTTCTGTTTTCCCGTTCTTCTTTAGTAAGGCGGTTTTGGGGGCGAGTTCGGCCAAAGCAGCAATAGATTTGCGGGCTTTGTTCATAGCGAAATGTTCGAGTGCATGGCCCATACTGAACAGGAACAACAGCAAAGCGCCTTCGGCCCATTCGCCCAGTATAGCTGCTCCGATGGCTGCAACCAGCATGAGGAAATCAATTTCAAAACCCCCTTTGGCAACGGTTTGTATGGCTTCTTTGGCCGTGTAGAAACCACCAAAAAAATAAGCTCCGATGTACAGCGACAAGCTAACCCACGAAGGGACTGCATCCACGAAAGAGAGGCCAAAACCAATGGCCAGCAATATTCCGCAAATGATGGAGAAAATCAACTCCGTATTTTTACCCAAAAGGCCGCCATGGGCATGTTCATGTTCTTCCCCTTCTTTTTCTTCGTGTTCAGGCTTTTTTTCAGGCTGCTTGTCTTTCGGCGCTTTCTCCGTTTCTTTGATGCCGCGAAGATATTTCCCGACTTTTAAGGCAGTATCGGTTATACCAAGGCCTTCTTTTCGTAAAGCTTCAACTATTGCTGCTTCATCAATCTGCCTTGTGTCGAACTCAGCCCGTACCATTCCCGAGGCAGAAACCGATGCTTCAATGATACCGTTCAAGTCGCGCAGGCTGCGCTCGATACTGCGTGCATGGCGCGTGTGGCGGATGCCTTCTACGCCGATGAGCTTGTGCCCGGTTTTTTCGGTAATGGACGCCCCTGTTTGCCGGGCAATTGAACGTACACGGTCAATGGAAATCAATTCCGGGTCATAGTGAAAACAAAGCTGGGGTACGCCATTTTCGGCAGCTTCTGAAACGTGGACTTTTTCCAGCCCTTTTTGCTCCTGAAGCAGTGAGATAAGCTCCTGAACGCATTGGTCTTTTTCATCCGGTACTTCGGGTAAAATGAGTGGTATTTCTAACTTTAGTTTTTTCATTTTAGAAAGATGTTAATGGTTTACACAATTTTTAAAACAGTTGTCAATCCAAGGCCAATTTTTACAATTACATTCGTAAAAACTTTGAATCACTCAAAGTAGTGATTGATTCCATTACTCTCGCCAATTTCAATTTTATGGCATAAGTCAGAATAACCAGGAATTCATTATTAGAATCCTTTATTGAAGAAAAGGGGTCTATTGCTACTACTTTTACTTCATTCTTATTTATTTGTTGTAAAACAATATTAAAGGGTAACGAAGCCGTAATTTCCCCTTTCATGTCAAGAACATTATAAAGAAAATCCATATTACAGGCTCCCAGTACTACAAATTCAGGACATATATTGCCAAGTTTTAAGTAAACTTTTTCCTGCATATCAATTTCATAGAATAATTCAAAATCTTCCTTCTTTAAAGATATTTTTACTGCCTGTAAAATATCTTTAAAATTTCCTTTAATTACTTTGTTGAAATAGTATTCCATGGTAAAAAGTTTTAAGCCTAAACTCCCGCCAGTCAATAATTAAGAAAGCCTGATATACAATTTTCATCTCCTTTTTTTCTTTTTCTTTTGGTTTTGCAGGTTATTTGTATTCACTCTTTGCAAAATAATTAAGGCGGAATCCAGTTTCATTTCAATTCTATTCTGGTTTTCATGCAAATAATCCATCATGTAGTTAAGGTTGTCAATAATCTGTCCCTGAATTTTTAATATTTCAAGATGAATTACATCATCCGGAACCTTTTTTAGCAGCTCAATCTGAACAGAATCTGATTGAGAAACCTTAATACTATCGGGTACCTGCCCTTTTGAAGGATTGCAAAATACCATTAAAACAAACAGAAAATATACAGCTTTGCCTATCATATTATTAATTTTCAAATTATTTAAAAGGGGTATTTAAAAGATGTCAATTAATTAACAACCTGAGATTTATCTTTGATTCAAGAAAAATCTTTAAACACCCCTTATTATCTTTACTATCTTGATTGGTCATTCACTATCACCGGTGATTTACCATCGGTGACGATGATTTTCGAGTTAGGCGACCTTACTAAATCCCTGGTAATTTCAAGCGCTTTATATTCAATTACCTTATCGGTAAGTGAAGCGTTTAAAATATCGTTTGACTTTTTAACGGATTCTGCTTCAATTAAAAGCCGTTCGGCTTCCCGCTCTTGTTTTTCAATGACAAAGTCAAGCGCTATCCGTTTTTTGGCCACATCGAGTTCGGCTTCTTTTTTTTCTTTTTCAATTTGGTAATCCAGGTTTTTGCGTTGTATTTCCAAATCAATCTCGGTTTTTTTAGAAACCTGTTCGGCATTTAATTTTGCCTGGATGGTTTGTGTTATAGCAGATGGCAGGTCAATGTCTTTAATAAGTACCAGGTCGATAGAAAAGCCATATTTGCCAATGGTTTCTGCGAGTTTGTCCTTAACCGATTGTTCAACTTCGTTACGCTTTGTGATTAATTCGACAGCCGGATGATTAAGCCCTTCCTGGCGCACAGCTGTGATTAAGTTGTTAATGATAAGTGAACTTTGGTAATACCCATCGAATTTTTGATAAATGCTTTGTGCCGAATCCGGGATTAAATGATAAAGCAGGGTTATCTCGGAAGTTACTTCTATTCCTTCGCTGCTATGAAAACCAACTTTATTGGAATATTCGATAACCCGTGTATCAAAACGTTCTATTTTTGTGCTTATGATTCCCCGTCCATGCAGTCCGGGCGTCAGGATACCAGGTTGGATTTTTCCATATTTTACTTTTAATCCTACTTCGCCCGGTCGAATAACGGCACAACTGCTTAAAAGGGCAACAACTGCTGTAATTAATACTAATTTTCTCATGATAAACAATGTTTTAAAAAACTTTAATAATAAAATCCTACATTCTGGAATTTGAAACTTCGTTTTTGTTTTGATTCCAGATATTCAACCGTTTCACTGGTTGAAAGCGGATTGGTTACGTTTCCCGTTCGCAGGAAAAAAACTGTTTGATTGTTTTCCTTAAAATAAACAGGCCGTATAGAGCGCTCAATGAATAAGGAACATATTTCCTTATCGTTAATAGTATGGAATGACACCTGTATTTTACTACAGATATCTTTTCCAAAGGCATTTGAAATAATGAGCATCAGCCTTTGTTCAAAACCATCTTTGGTTTTCTTTTTTAACGACCAATAATCATTTTCCAGGCCTAAAATCTCGCCGAAATCATTAACACCAATTAATAAAGTACCTCCTTTCCCATTTAAAAATCCGGCGATTGATTTTAAAATTACATGTTCCAGGTTTTTGTCTGTTTTCACCTGGCGGTAGTCGTGCCTGAGCGATGATTTGAATTCTACTTTCTCATTTTCACCTTTCTCAATTAGTTTTAAGATATCTGAAGTGCCAGGTATTTTACCCTTTTTTCTTTTTTTGTAACGGTAAAAAAGAGTGGCAAAAACAATCCCGACTATAAGAATGGCCAAATCCATAAAAAAAATACCAATGTCTGCCGGGCGTAAAAGAACATGGTAGATATTCCATACAATTTTCAGGAACGAAGGTTGATGAGTCAAAAATTCATATTGGTATGTGGCAATTAAAAGTGGGGCTAAAACAAGGAAGAAGAATACACCCCCTATTAACTGCCATATAAACAAACCTTTAAAATATTTTTTCATGTCAATTATGTTTTAATCAAAAAAACCGGGGAAAAATATTTCCGCAGTATAGCTAAACCGTTAAACCCCTTCAGCACGACAATGCGGGCACCACCGGCCCTGCTTAATATTGTCGGGGGTTGATTGAAACCTGTGCCCGTGCTTACATTGCCACAACATTTTTGTTTTACAGTTTTTATATTCTTTTGAGAGGCATTTTCCACCCCTTTCACGGGCAAGAACATGCATCGCATCAATGCCCAAAGGTTGGGTGCCCGCACAATGCGGGCACCAACTTTCCCTGACTTTTATACTAAATGGAGTCGCAAACCATTGATGCCCTTTCTCACATTGCCAAAGTAGTTTTATCCTGCTATTAACATAATAATGAGACAAACATTTCCCTCCTTTCGCAAATGCTATTTTGTGCATTTCAAGTATACCTTCCATGGTTTCTATGCTATTAATCCAATCTAATATCCTTCCCTGTTTTTACACGAAAAGCTTTTTCAACATCCGAAATATAGATAAGGCCGTCCCCCGGGTTCCCGGTACGTCCCTGCTCCGAGATGATAGCAACAATTTTATCCACATTTTCTTTGTTGCATACAATTTCAATTTTGGCCACCTGGCTGTCGGTGATTGAGAATTGTGTTGAAACAGAGGGGTCAGAGTTTTCAAGGTTGCCCGTTCCTTCTGCTGATGAAACGGTGAGGTTGGGAAACCCTGCTTCGATTAAATGATGACATATATCATTAACTTTAAATGGCTTTACAAATGCTTTTATTTCTTTCATAATTTATTTTTTTTACATTGTTAAAAACATTACTGGTTCACACTTTATGCTTAATGACTGTGTGATGTCTGGCTCTTCTTCATTTCAGAAATCAGGTAATATGCATTGTTTAAGGCAAGCATTGCATCTTCCGGTAATGGTTCAAGCAGTTTCACTTCAACCCACCCATCTTCTTCAATTCCGGTTATTATCTCCACAGGTTGAAATGCCCACTCAGTTTCACCGTCTTCTTCATGTTTTTCTGCCATAAAAATGTACGATTTGCCTTCTTCTTCCACTATGGCGCCTTCGGGCAAAGCGGGCAAAAGATTACTTTCGGTGTGTATTTTGCCATTGATGTACATTCCTGTAATCAGATAACCTTCTTTTTTCTCAATTTCTGCATGTACATGCACGGCCTTCGGATTTTGTTCAAACTGCCTGCCCACTGCAAATATTTTGGCGGAAAGGGTTTTGCCGGGTGCCGATTGTACCGTGAAATACACTTTTTGCCCTTCTTTTACCTTATACACATCTTTTTCGAATACCATCAGGTCGGCATGGATATGCTCGTTGTTCACAACCATAAACATTTCTTTTTGCGGGTCAACGTACTGACCGAGCTGTATCAGCACTTTTTCGATATAACCATCAATAGGGCTTACCACTGGAATGGTTTCATAAATTTCCCCTTCCCGGATATTTTCAACATCGATACCGAGCATTTTTAACTGTGCCTCGTAGCCTTTTACTTCTCCTTTCATTGCCTGATAATCGGCCTGAACCTGCTGAAAGGCTTGCCCTGAACCAACCTTTTCCTCAAAGAGACGTTTCTGCCGCTCAAATTCCTTTTCGAGGAATTGTACCTGGCTATAGACTTTCAGGTAATCCGTCTGCAATTTTGCAATGTTGGGATGTGCCAGATAAGCAATTACCTCACCTTTGCTTACCTTGTCGCCCTCGATTACTTTAATGGAAGTTACATTGGCGCCAAGAATAGCTGTAATTGTTGCTTCATGCTGCGGGGGAACTTCCAACTGCCCGTTGGCCTCTACCACTCCCGAAAGTGCACGGACAGGCAGGGTATCAATTTCCATTCCCAGGCTGTTGAACTTCAAATCTGACAGATGCACTTCACGCATTCCACCTTCTTCTTCATGGCCCTCTTCTGCATGTCCTTCTTCTTCGTGGTTGTCTTCGTCATGCCCTTCTTCTTCGTGGGTTTCATGGGTTTCACCTTCATGTGCGTCTGAATTAGCTTCCTTATTATTGCCACAACCAATCAAACCCACCGTGACAAAAACAATTGCGAGAATTTGTATGATGTACTTTTTCATTTTTTATATTTTTTGAATTAATGATTTCTGTTTATTTTTCAATTTGATGTTTTTAAATAATATTCAAGTTGAAAGCGGCTATCGAGGTAACTCCCGAAGGCATTCCATGAATCGACTTCGATTTGCACAGCGTCTCTGATGTTTTGCAAAAAAGCTACGTAGTTTATGGCGCCTTCATTGTACGCTGTGATTGCTCCCTGGCGTTGTTCTCTGGCAAGGGGAAGCGCTTCATCGCGGTAATAGTTCCACGAATTGAGCCACTTGAAAAATTCTTCCCGGGTACTGCCCAGAAAAGAATTAAACTCAAGTTGTGTCTGCATTAAGTTTTGTCCGGCAATTTCCCGTTCAATCCTGGCAGATTGTACCCGGCCTAATTCCGGCCCGAAAACAAGGGGAATGCGGATTCCCACTTGGTAAGAATAAAACCCGCTTTCTCCTCCCACTTTCTGTTTATTGTATCCTCCACTGAGTTTTGGTAGAAATTGCGATTTTTGCTCCCTGATAGTTGCATCTGCCACGTTAATACGCTGCCGGGCAAAATTTAGTATTGGGTGGACGCCGGCAGTATTTGAAATTAAATCAGCAGAATTTTCCAAAGTGCTTACCGGCACTTTTGAAACAGTATAAAGCGTATCGCCGGCAAACCAAGCGTTAAGTTTTTGAAGGGCTGCGAGGTAATCGTACCAGGCCTGTTCTTTTTGTATTTGCACCTGATTGGCTTCGTTTATTGTGGCAAGATATTCCAGTCTGGAGCTTGCCTGAGTTTCCAGCCTAAGCTCGGCTGCCCTTTTTATATCTGCAAAAACGGAATCGAGACCATTGTACACCCGGTAGTTATTCCAGGTAGCATACGCATTTCCCCAGGCGCGTTTGACTTCCCGCTCTACTTCAATTTCAGTAAGGTTAAGAGCCGATTCTGCAAGTGTAATATATTCTTCC
>NZ_LGIA01000064.1 GCF_001270965.1 Sunxiuqinia dokdonensis
AACATCAAAATTCTAATCGTGACACAGTTTAATGAACATTACCGCATAGAATGGAACAACGCACACTAAGAAAAATCCCAACCGGCGATTAAATCGCTTTCCTTTTGCTATTCATCCCCTCTGGAGAACTCACGACATCTGCTTTTTTCTGTTCGATGACTATAGATTTCCTGCCCGGGAAAACATACATCCGGTTCTGAACCCTATCATTTTCCGAAATCTACTATACAATAACCCATAGGAAAACGCTCCTTAACCAAGCTTATTCCTTCAGTTCATAAATGCCTGCGCCACCCCTGTCGCGCCTTCTCGCGACAACGTGGGGCATAGCTATCCGATTCTTTTATTACATACTGTCGACCAAAGTCAGCAAGGCAAGAAATGCCAAAATCGAACGCTCAACCGCTAACTAATAACCAATTCCCAATAGCTAGTAACTAATTACCAATGACTAATTTAAAAATTTGGTATGGAAGACTAAAAAGGGTTTAACGGAAGACCAAATTCAAGCATGCGAAATGAAATCAACCACAAAACAGACAAAAAAACATCGGTGAAAACGTTTTTGAAAATTTCAGAGACAACATTTTGATGTTAAAAATGCTTCTGAAAATTTCAGAGACAATATTTCCTTGTTGAAAATGCTTCTGAAAAATGCAGACGTCTATAAACGCGAAAAATAAACGACGGCATGGCTTAGTTTGCGAAAAACCGATATATCAATGCCGGTTGCTGACTAAGTAAATGAATAACTTTTAATCTAAACAAATGTCAAATGAATTTAGCACATCTACACGGCACGCTTGTCGAACGAAGAACTCAATTCGCTGTGCCGCGCTACCGTAAACTATGATTTTTAAATGATTGAATGAACGCTATAACTAAAAAAGAAGGCCTGAAAGTGAATTGACAGGCAAAACTATTTTTAAAAATACTTTATTGCAATTCAAATGGGTAATGAAACCAAAAAGGAATCATAATTCATCAAAAAATCAGATAAAATCATCATTCAAGACAATGGCAACCTGGATTCCCCTTTTCCTGAAGCGACAAACAGACTGTAGAATAACACGAAGAAACTACTTCCGACATGGGTTTCGAAATTCGAATCGCCAAAGTTTGCAAACAACAAACTAATCAAAAAAAAGAAGAAAATTGGATCGCGATAGGATTTGGTATTCACAAGCGGGTAAATGATGGCAAATAAAATCCATAGCAAGCCGATCAAGCCGAATTTCACCATGTAATCCAGGTACTGGTTGTGCGCGCCGGCGTATTGTGCCGGATCCATTTGCGATTGATTTTGCACAAAAGCATCGTGGTAGGCCTGTTTCCAATTGCCGGTTCCTACGCCAAACCAAAAATGTTCGCGGATGATGGCCAAGGCGGCTTTGGTGTATTCAATGCGTTGGGCCAACGACTTATGATTGGCATGGCCGGTCTTCAGGTAAGTGTCAATCTCCCAAATGCTAACGTAAATCCTGGGATAAAGCGATATTCCCTTGCGCGCCAGCAAAAAATTGCTGATTCCGGCTTCGATGTTGGCAATATCTTCCTCCTTCAGTTGATGGACTCCCTCAGCATCTTTGCGTAGATTCTTCGAGGTCAGGTAGCGCGCCAATGTCTCCTTGACCTGGTGCCCGTACTGATCGCGATCATCGTATTTCAAATTGGCAACCGTATTCCATGCCGCTTTCATTTCCGGCTCATTCCAGTACAAACCAAGGTAGTGCCCATTCTCAAGCCGCTGATCGGCCAAGTCGTGTTGATAGGGATTGCCATTCTTTGTCGTCTGCTCAAGCTCTTCATGCGCAATCTTATCAACATCATAATACCGGTTAACCGCGTAATACAAATAAGCAGCTGGCAGCAAAACAACCAACACCAAAACGACAAATGCCACATTTTTCTGTTTCCTTTTTTTAAGTTGAAACATCAAAATCGACAGCCCAATCCAGGTGGTTCCCAAGAAACTAAGGATGCCAGTCAGCGATTGATGCCAGAACAAAAACAAAGTCAAAAACAGCATTAGCACAAACGCCGTGGCTTGTAGCCCATGCCTGCTCTTTGTACGGTTTAAATAAAGCAGAACGGCCAGGATGATCAATGAAAACACAAGCTGCATGCTAAACCGGATATGATGGATGAAACCAAACTCCTGCGCCCGTAAAACCGAAGTTTCATTATTCAGATAAAAACCAACAATCGTAATCAAAGCCGATGAGCTTACCGCAACGACAAAGATTTTGAGTAAATTGATCAACTGCTCGGTTTTCAACTGCCTAGCAATCATAAAAGACAAAGGTATCATCAGAAATGGAATATTTTTCTGAAGGTCGTACAGCGCCCATTTACGATCGTGTGTAAATAAAACCCCAAGCAAGTAAACCAGGTAAATAGAGCTAAAAAGCAATAATTCCTTTTGATTTTTGAATGAAAGGATATCGGACCAATGTTTGCGATAAAAAAAAGAAGATAGCAGTAGCAATACTCCCGATATGGAAATCAGTGCTTCGGAAAATGGCAGGGCCACCATAAACAAAATTAGCGCCGCATAAAACCAATTGATCTTTTGGGATTTGAACATCGCGGTGTCAAAGTTAAAAGACTCCACGAAAATCTCACCGATAGTTTGCAAATTTTTCGTCAATAAAAAACCC
>NZ_LGIA01000065.1 GCF_001270965.1 Sunxiuqinia dokdonensis
GCCCAGCAATTTTATGCCCGGTACCTGTCCTTGGGATGGAAAACCGGGAACGATCAGCGAATTGTTTCCTGGCAAGCCCTTGCACGGAAATGGATGTCAAACAGCAATAAAAATCACAATTATGAAAGACCATTCAATCAAATCGGCGCAGGCCGGTTCAGTGTCCAGGCCAACAAGGATTATTCGGAGCCCTTATGACCAAATTGCCGAACTTCAGGGTGGCGTATTCAACTTCAATTTTCAGCGAAGTGTGCTCTGGATGGAAGAAAAAGGGGAAATGTTATTCGGGGAGAATTTCGTCATTGACCCCGGAGATCTGCCCCTGATCTACAAACTGCTGGTGTATGCTATCGGCGACAAGGAAAACGCAGAAAGGCACGGACTTAGTCTTCGAAAAGGACTGCTGATCTCCGGTCCAATCGGTTGTGGCAAAAGTTCATTGGCCAGGCTGATCAGCTATTTCTGCCCACGGGAGAAGCAGTTTCTGGTCAAGCCCACCCGGGAAATCAGCTTTGAGTTTGAGAAAGACGGTTATTCGGTGATCAATCACTACAGCAAAGGCTCGTATTTTCGGATTGGTGGGCTGCCCGTTCCCAAGGGTTACTGTTTTGATGACCT
>NZ_LGIA01000066.1 GCF_001270965.1 Sunxiuqinia dokdonensis
TTTTGTTTTTAAGGATTGACGAATTAGTAATTTTAGTAATCAAACAGAATCAATTCGAGAAGCTGCTTCCCCCCAGAAGCAGCTTTCTTTATATACAGCCGCAAACAAAGCCGTCGGCCAGCCCATCAGTAAGTTCCCTGGCTTTATCTTTTTCTTCGTCCGTTCCTTTGCACGCTTTGCATACTGGCAAATTCAGCGCTAAATTTTTTGAGGCTTTCGCCGGATCGAGTTTCTTCTGACAAACAAAACACCTGGAAGTAAAATCATTCATAGCGGTTCAATTTCGAAATGCAAAATTAGTGAATCAATAGAAGATAGAAGCCATCTCATCGCTTATTAGTCCGATTTGCATGCTCGATTGACAGCTAAGGTGGCGCACCATGTTATTATGGCGCAAATTTCAGCGAAACAGCAGGTGGCATGATTATTATTGAAAAAAAACAAGACGCGAATTAATAAACTTACACAGATTGACTACTTTTGTGTCCGTTCACAGATAAAATATAAGAAATTCAAGATAATGGCATTTGTAAATAAACTTTTAGGAAAATTTTTGGGCAACAAATCGGATCGTGATATCCGGGAGATTTCTCCAATTGTTGAGCAAATAAAAGCAGAATACGAAAGAATCTCAAAACTTTCCATCGAGGAACTAAGAGCTGAATCGGCCCGGCTGAAGCAAATTATACAGGATCGCATACAGCCGGATATGGACGAAATCGCGTCCTTGAAATCTAAGGTCGAGGAGGTTGAAATTCAGGAAAGTGAAAAGATATACCAGCAAATTGATAAGATTGAGGAGCAGATCAATGAAAAGATTGAACTTGTTCTGAATGAGATTTTGCCGGCAGCTTTTGCTGTAGTTAAAGAAACAGCCCGTCAGTTTAAGGATAACGAGAAGCTGACGGTGAACGCGACAGAATTTGACCGCGAGCTGGCCGCAGGACGTGACAGTATCGAAATTGATGGAAATCAGGCTATTTGGTACAACAAATGGATTGCAGGTGGATCGGAAGTGACCTGGGATATGGTGCATTACGATGTGCAGCTGATTGGTGGAATCGTGCTTCACCAGGGAAAAATTGCCGAGATGGGGACTGGTGAAGGAAAAACCTTGGTGGCCACGCTGCCTGTTTTCCTAAATGCCTTAGCAGGAAAAGGCGTGCATGTGGTAACCGTGAACGATTACCTGGCCAAGCGTGATGCCGAATGGATGGGCCCAATTTTCGAGTTTCATGGGCTATCGGTCGATTGCATTGACAAACACCGGCCAAATTCCGATGGACGCCGAAAAGCTTACAATGCTGATATTACCTATGGAACCAACAATGAGTTTGGCTTTGATTACCTGCGTGACAACATGGCCATCAATCCACAGGACCTGGTTCAGCGCAAGCATCATTATACCATTGTCGATGAGGTGGACTCGGTATTGATTGATGATGCACGTACGCCTTTGATCATCTCCGGACCAATTCCTAAAGGCGATATTCAGAAGTTTGACGAGTTGAAACCGAAAGTTGAAAAACTGGTTGCCGCACAAAAGAACTACGTGAATCAGTGTTTGACTGATGCCAAACGTTTGTTGAACAAGGAGAACCCGACCAAGGAAGAAAAAGAAGAAGGCGCGATGAACTTGCTCAGGGCGCATAAAGGTTTGCCAAAAACCAAGGCCATCATCAAATTTCTGAGCGAAGAGGGCAACAAGGCAGCCATGCAAAAGATTGAAAACTTTTACATGCAGGACAATAGCAAGAACATGCATATTGTTACCGATCCGCTTTATTTTATCATCGAAGAAAAACAAAACTCTGTCGAGTTAACCGATAAAGGAATTGATTTGATCTCGGCTGACGTGGATGATCCTGAATTTTTCATTCTGCCCGATATGGGAAGTATGATTGCTGAAATTCAGAATGATGCAGCCTTGACAAAGGAAGAGCAACTGGAGAAAAAAGACCAGTTGTTGCAAAACTATGCCGTCAAATCAGAACGGGTTCACACGATTAACCAATTGCTGAAAGCCTATGCCATGTTTGAAAAAGACGTGGAATATGTGGTGATCGACAATAAAGTGAAGATTGTGGATGAGCAAACCGGCCGGATTATGGAAGGCCGGCGTTATTCTGATGGATTGCACCAGGCCATTGAAGCCAAAGAACGTGTGAAAGTAGAAGCAGCGACACAGACTTTTGCGACGATTACGCTGCAAAACTATTTCAGAATGTACCACAAACTAAGTGGTATGACCGGTACTGCGGAAACGGAAGCTGGGGAATTCTGGGATATCTATAAATTGGAAGTTGTCGTCATTCCAACAAACCGGAAAATCATTCGCGATGACCGCGAGGATTTGGTGTACAAAACCAAACGCGAAAAGTACAATGCGGTGATTCAGGAGATCGTCGAACTAAATAAACAGGGAAGACCAGCTCTGGTTGGTACGACCTCTGTGGAAATTTCGGAATTGCTAAGCCGGATGTTGAAAATTCGGGGAGTGAAGCATAACGTGCTAAACGCCAAATTGCATGCCCGCGAAGCCGATATTGTTGCCGACGCTGGTGCCAGCGGCATGGTCACCATTGCGACCAACATGGCTGGTCGTGGTACCGACATTAAACTGACAAAACAGGTGAAAGAGCTTGGTGGTTTGGCCATTATTGGTACCGAACGCCACGATTCGCGCCGTGTTGACCGCCAGTTACGCGGACGTGCCGGACGCCAGGGAGACCCGGGCAGCTCACAGTTTTTCGTGTCGTTGGAAGACGATCTGATGCGTCTTTTTAATTCAGACCGAATTACAGGCATTATGGACCGCTTGGGCTTGGAAGAAGGCGAAGTCATTCAACATTCCATGATCACCAAATCCATTGAGCGGGCACAACGTAAAGTCGAGGAAAATAACTTCGGTATTCGTAAGCGGTTGCTTGAATACGACGATGTGATGAACTCGCAGCGTGAAGTCATTTACAAAAAGCGTTTCCATGCCTTGTTTGGCGAACGCCTGGAAGTGGACCTGCTGAACATGATGTACGACTCGCTGGAAAACCTGGTAAACGAGTACTACGGAAGCGACCAGTTTGAAGACTTTAACATGGAGTTGGTCCGGTTGATGTCAATTGAATCACCAGTTTCAGCCGAAGAATTTATAAAACTGAAGCCTGAAGAGATTATTGAGCAGATCTACCAGGTGATGATCAAGACCTTCACCCGTAAAGTTGAAACGATCTCGAAACAAGCCTATCCGGTTATCAAAGATGTGTACGAGCGGAAATCGCACGTCTATCAAAATATTGTTGTCCCCATTTCCGACGGCAAGCGCATTTTTCAAATCATTACCAACCTTGAAAAAGCCTACAACAATCAAGGTAAAGAGTTGGTAAAATCGTATCAAAAGCAGGTGGTGCTGTCAACCATTGACGAGGCCTGGAAAGAACAGTTGCGTGAGATGGATGATTTGAAACAATCGGTTCAGAATGCCACTTATGAGCAAAAAGATCCGCTGCTGATTTACAAGTTCGAATCCTTCAACTTGTTTAAAATCATGGTTCAAAAGGTGAATAAAGATGTGGTTTCAACTTTGATGAAAGGGCACATCCCAATTTCAGACCCGAACCAGGTGCGTGAGGCTGATGCCAACAGACGGACTGATATGAGCAAATATTCAACGCAAAAATCCGATGTTTCGGAGGTTACCTCGCGGAGCGGCCAACAGGAGCGTAAAGAACCTCAAAAATTACAGCCGGTGCGTGTGGAAAAGAAAGTTGGCCGGAATGATCCCTGTCCATGTGGGAGTGGAAAAAAATACAAAAGTTGTCACGGAAAGAACATGGAATAGCATCGAAATGCAATTCTAATCCTTTGAGTTTGTAACAGTCGGTGTTTTGGGACAAGCAAAAATGTACTCCAGCTCACGACTTGAAAAATAGAATACATGGAATTTTTAGCCTTTATTCATTGGAACGTAGATCCTGAAATTTTCAGCCTTGGGCCGCTCTCAGTGCGTTGGTATGGTTTGTTGTTTGCTATCGGGTTTTTATCCGGCTATTACCAGGGCGAGCGCATGTTTAAGTTCGAAAACATCAACCTGGAGTGGTTGGAAAGCCTTTTCATTTACCTGATTGTAGCTACTATTGTCGGTGCCAGGCTTGGGCATGTCATTTTTTACGGTTGGGACTACTATTCGCAACACCCGGCTGAAATTCTAAAGGTTTGGCAAGGTGGATTAGCCAGCCATGGTGGAGCTGCCGGTATTTTTATTGCACTAATCTGGTGGAGTAAAAAAGTGTCTAAACGTTCCGTATTGTGGGTTTTAGATCGGGTAGTGGTGCCAACAGCTTTGGTGGCAGCACTGATTCGTACGGGAAACCTGATGAATTCGGAGATATACGGTATTCAAACCAGTTTACCCTGGGGCTTTATTTTTGAACGAAATGGGGAAACAGTGGCAAAACACCCGACGCAACTTTACGAAGCACTGGCCTATCTGGTCACTTTTGCGGTCATGCTCTATACGTATTGGAAAACCAAATTGCGGAACCGTCAAGGATTTATCGTCGGGCTGTTTTTCGTGATGATTTTCCTGGCACGTTTTGTTATCGAATTCATTAAAGAAGATCAGGAAGCTTTTGAAGCCGGCATGGTGCTCAATATGGGACAGTGGCTCAGCATTCCATTTATACTGGGCGGGTTGTACCTGATGATTCGGGCACTGAAACGGCCTCCCGTCATTTACAAAAACTAATCAGGAATATATTTGTCAAACGCTTCAATAGTTTGTTTTCGGCTTTTTAACTGGTACAAATAAGCCTCTGTTTGCTTGCGATATTGAGTTTGGTATGATTTTGTGGCCCATTGGCCCGCATCATTAAAATTGCCAAGCATTTCGCTGGCAATGGCCAGGTTATATTCCAGTTTGCTTTTTTCCGATTTGCTGTTGGTTCTTGCCAATAGCTCTTGCCAATGATCGTAGGCTTCAACCCAATTATTTTCACGAATAGCGGACTCGAGCAGTAACGAATTGGCCGCTTTGACAACAAAATAACCTCGTGTCTGTGTTTGCCATTGGGGCGATAATCTCGAGTCCAATTCAAGGGCAACCTGGATTCCGGTTTCAATGAGTGCTTGCTTGACAGGTACCAGCCGGTTGGTGAATAAGTTTTTTTGTGAATAATCGGCTTCGGCCCAGTAAATGGTAGCC
>NZ_LGIA01000067.1 GCF_001270965.1 Sunxiuqinia dokdonensis
AAACACCTTCAAATCACGGATTTTATTCACATTACCTGTTGATAACCAGTGATTTATTTTGTTTTTAAGGATTGACTAATTACCTCCATCCTGGAAAGGGCCGGCCATGGCCAGCTTACCCGATTCGGCCAAATGATTGAGATGAGCCAAATGTTTCTCCTGTAGTTGCGCTGCTTCAATCGAATCCTGGCTGCGTTCGGGGCCGGCCATCAGGTGCATAAAAACATAACGCTTCATGACGTAGGTGGTGTCGCCTTCGGTCATTTCAAACTCGCGCTGGGCAGATAAGCTCGTTGCTATAAGCACAAAAAGCAGCAATAAAGTTGTTTTCATGATCTACCTTATTTTAGTTTGTCCTGAAAAATTTTTCTGAATTTATCCAGCTTCGGAACAATTACAAACTGGCAGTAGCCTTGATTCGGGTTGTTTTCGTAGTAATCCTGATGATAATTCTCTGCCCGGTAGAAGTTTTCCCAAGGGGTGATCTCTGTAACGACAGGCTTGTCGAATACCTTTTCATCATTGAGCTTTTGCTTGATTTTCTCCGCAATTTCCTTTTGTGCTTCATTGTGGTAGAAAATCACTGAGCGGTATTGCGGACCCACATCGGCTCCCTGCCGGTTTAAAGTTGTGGGATCGTGTATTGCCCAAAACACTTCGAGCAATTCCTGAAAACTGATCACTGCCGGATCAAACTCAATTTCAATGACTTCGGCATGACCAGTTTTACCTGACGTTACTTCGCGGTAAGCCGGATTAATGACATGCCCGCCTGAATACCCAGAGGTCACGGATTCAACGCCTTTCAGTTCTTTAAAAACGGCTTCGGTACACCAGAAACAACCGCCGCCAAATGTTGCTATTTCCATTTTGTTTTTGTTTTGATTCGTGAATACACTGAATAAAAGCAAATTGACTATCAAAATTTTTAAAGTCATTGGGCTCGATATTAATCGTTCAATTTGATGCCAAACCGACGAAGCAGCTTTTTTTCAAATTTCCAGAAAAATGAAAATTGTCCCAACAGGGCGCCGAACACAATCAGCATGAGTTGGTAAGCTGGAACAATCGTTAAAACATAGGTCAGAGCCGATAACAAAAATGGCCAGTCGGGTGAATAATTGATCCAATGAAAAACAAGCTTTCTGATGACCAAGGCTCCGCTTCCTGCCAGAGAGAATACGAGGAAAATGATGGCCAGCTGAAGATTCGATTCAACCTCCCACTTTTCCTTCAAACGCTTAAACATAGTTCCTTTTTTGAGTACACTTAGTAAACAAGTTTTTTAGTGAATGGTTGAAGCAGATAAAAAAAAGCAACATCGAAATGATGCTGCTTTTGACTTATTCTCAATCTACTTGTTGGATTTTAATTGTTGATAAGTCTGAAAAATATTCATTTAAGTTTTCGATCAATTAAACCAAACCACTGAATCCCATGAAAGCCATAGCCAGAATCCCGGCAACGATCAGTGCAATCGGGGTTCCTTTCAATCCTTTCGGGACATTCATCAAGTCGAGGTGCTCCCGCAGCCCGGCAAAAAGCACCAGCGCCAAACCAAAACCGATGGCGTTGGCAATGGCAAACACAACACCCTGCATCAGGTTGAATTCTTTTTGATAGGTAAGAATAGCCACACCCAAAATGGCACAGTTGGTGGTAATGAGTGGCAAGAAAACACCCAGCGCCTGGTAAAGCGACGGACTGACTTTCTTCAGAATAATTTCAACCAGTTGCACCAGCGAGGCGATCACCAAAATGAAAAAAATGGTTTGCAGAAACTGAAGCCCAAACGGATTCAAAATATATTGCTGAATCAGGTAGGTGACAATGGTGGCAATCACCATCACAAAGGTGACTGCTCCGGTCATTCCAACGGCTGTACTGATTTTTTTCGATACGCCAAGAAAAGGACAGACTCCAAGAAACTGGTTCAGTACAATATTGTTGACAAAAATGGCCGCGACAATGATAATAATATATTCCATAATAATATCTCCTATGCTTTATTCAAACGGTTGATTAGCGCGATGAGGTAACCCAGCACGATAAAGGCTCCGGGAGCCAGCACAAATAGCAACATGCCGTAATCTTCAGGGAAAATGATCATGTCGAAGACCTTTCCGCTGCCCAAAAATTCGCGGGCCGCACCCAATAAAGTCAAGGCAAACGAGAACCCCAGTCCCATCCCTAATCCATCAATGACGGAAGAAACTATGGTATTTTTTGATGCGAATGCTTCGGCGCGACCCAGCACCACGCAGTTCACCACAATCAAGGGGATAAACAGCCCCAGACTCTCAAAAAGCGATGGGAGATAGGCTTGCATGGTGAGTTCCACCACCGTTACGAAAGCCGCGATAATGACAATAAAACTGGGAATGCGGACTTTTGCGGGAATCACATTTTTGATTGTTGAAACAACCAGGTTGGCCATGACCAAAACAAAAGTCGTGGCCAAGCCCATTCCCAGTCCGTTGATGGCTGAGGACGTTACACCCAGCGTGGGACACATACCCAGCAGCAGTACAAAAACCGGGTTTTCCTTGATAAATCCTTTGGTGAAGTTTTGTAGTTGATTCATGACTGTCCTCCTTCGTTTGTCGCATGGTTACTG
>NZ_LGIA01000068.1 GCF_001270965.1 Sunxiuqinia dokdonensis
GGATGAATAGCAAAAGGAAAGCGATTTAATCGCCGGTTGGGATTTTTCTTAGTGTGCGTTGTTCCATTCTATGCGGTAATGTTCATTAAACTGTGTCACGATTAGAATTTTGATGTTGATTTGCTGTTGGAATGTTGATAACTTCGGCCAAGCCGTAGAAGTTATCAATATTTCAATGGCATCGTTTAAGTTACCTGCCCACATCTTTCTTCGAATTTGATGATTAATTCCTGTTTGACCTGGCCCCAGTACGGGGGTTTGCTTTTCCATTGTTTTGTGATCTCTTGTTGAGCCAGGTAAAGTATTTTCATCAGGGCCATGTCGCTTGAAAATGCTCCTTTTCGTTTGGTCACCCGCCGTATTTGTCTGTTGAATCCTTCAATGGTATTGGTGGTGTACATGATTCTTCGCAGGTGTTTAGAGTAATCGAAAAAACGGGTCAGGTAGTGCCAGTTGTTTCGCCATGATTTGATAACCAGCGGATATTTCTGTTTCCACTTCTCTTCAAACTGATTCATGGACAGTTCGGCTTCTGCCAGGTTGGAGGCCTGGTAAATCAGTTTCAATTCCTGGTTGAATTCTTTTCGGTCTTTCCATGTCACATATTTAAAGGAATTGCGGATCTGATGAATGATGCAGAGCTGGATATCAGCTTGCGGAAAAAGAGACTCCACTGCTTCTGTAAAACCTTTCAGGTTATCCATGCAGGCAATTAAAATATCTTGAAGGCCACGGTTCTGAAGGTCAGTCAATACATTTAGCCAGAACCGGGCACTTTCACGCTCAGAGATATACATCCCTAACAAATCTTTCTGACCCTCCATGGTATAGCCCAGGATGATATAAACCGCTTTACTGACGACCTGTCCATTCTCCCGGACTTTAAAATGCATTGCATCCAACCAAATGATGGAGTAAACAGCCTCTAAACGGCGTCCCTGCCATTGCTGGATCAAAGGAATAACCTTATCAGTAATGGCGCTTAGCTTACCCACCGAAACATCCATGCCATACAGATCCAGCAAATGTCCCTGGATGTCAGCATAACTCAGACCCTTGGCATAAAGCGAAAGGATGCGGTTTTCGAAAGCTTCCCCGATAACAGTCTGGCGCTTACGGATCAATTCCGGTTCAAAATCACCATTACGGTCACGTGGAGTCTCCAGCTCAAAACTACCCTGGTCGGTTTTTACCCTCTTGCGATTATGCCCGTTACGTCGATCGGGTTCTTCTGAATCCTTTAAATGAGTATCCATCTCGCCATCTAAGGCTCCTTCCAGAAAATCCTTAAATAAGGGCAATAAAACATTGTCAGAACCACTCATCCCTTTTCCGGATAGAAGACCTTCAATAGCCTCCTTTTTGAACTTCTCGTAATCAAACTTTTCTTTTCCCATAACATGTAAATTTTAAAACATTCAATTTTGTTTACATGACACAGTTCGTTGAACACTCT
>NZ_LGIA01000069.1 GCF_001270965.1 Sunxiuqinia dokdonensis
AGCTTTACCTACGCCATGGAAACTATTTGGGCGCGTATCAGCTTCGGCAGCAGTCGTAGTCCGTGTCAGCAAACGATCGTAAAAGCAAATGAAATTCGGCGAAAATAGCTCATGCCATTGGGTAGCCATTCATAGTCATTGAGTGGTCATTAAATTACTATTGAATCGATCCAAGATAATATTTGACAGTCATTAAATCATGTGAGCCCGCTATGATTCAAAAACAAAAACCCTCCGCGAAGTCAATCGGGAGGGTTTCTTTTTAGTATTGTTTTCCACTTACTTTGCTTGTTCCAACTGCAAAGTCACCGTTGTCCGGTCGCAAACTTCGGTTGGTCCCCAGTACTGAATCGGGCCCGGGTACAGGTAGCTGGTTTCAATCGCCCACTTGTCGCGGTTTTCCGCAAAGTATTTAAACGGAGCACCATCCAACTCAACCAATGCTTTTTGGATCACCGGCTTCATGTGTCCATGGCGTTTTTCCATGTTCATCATTTGCGTAATTGGCACACCTCCGGCAATCCATTGGTCAGCCGGAGCGGTGGTGTTCCGCACGCTCGACATGTACCCGGTTTTGCCGGCGCCAATCAACACAGACGCTGTAAAGCCAAGCGAATAACAGTAATCAGCATCAAAGTTTGAAGGAGCAGCACAACGGCCTTCGTATCCGAAGAAGTGGTATTGTGTTCCAAATTTTCCTTTGAAATCACCACTCTCCTTCATATCTGCCAATTTAGTTTTCACCATTTCACCCAACAACTTTTCAGTTTCAATCAGCGAAACCTGAACGTTTCCGTGTGGGTCGCGATCCAAAGTCAGCTGGTTGGCAATTCCGGTTGGCAGTGACTGGAATACAGCAGCCGACTCGGGAGAAAGTTGTGTCGCCAGCCATTCCAAACGGTGGCTCTTTTTCATCATCTTGAATTCTTGTTCAATAGCCGAACCTTCAGCCAGCAAGTCGTTCAACTCGGCAATTAGCTTCTTCATTTCGGGAACAAACTCAACCAAGCCTTCGGGAATGAGGGCAACACCAAAATTATTGCCATTGGCAGCACGCTTAGCAATCACCTGGGCCATTGAATCCACAATCTCCTGCAGCGTTTGCTTTTTCTCGGCTACCTCTTCCGAAATCAGGGTAATGTTTGGCTGTGTTTGCAGGGCGGCTTCCAAACCGATGTGTGACGCGGACCGGCCCATCAATTTGATAAAGTGCCAGTATTTTTTGGCCGAGTTGGCGTCGCGCTGGATGTTACCAATCAATTCAGAATAAACTTTCACGGCGGTATCGAAACCAAACGACGTTTCAATCATTTCGTTTTTCAGATCACCGTCAATTGTTTTTGGACAACCAACCACTTGTACTCCTGCTTTTTTGGCGGCATAGTACTCGGCCAAAACACAGGCATTGGTGTTGCTGTCGTCGCCACCAATAATAACCAGCGCCTTGATATCGAGTTTTTTAAGAACTTCCAGTCCTTTATCAAACTGGGCTTCTTCTTCCAGCTTGGTACGACCCGAGCCAATAATGTCGAAACCACCGGTGTTGCGATAGGCTTCCAGGAAATCGGCTGTAATTTCTTTGTATTCGTGATCGACCAATCCGCCCGGCCCCCCTAAAAAGCCATACAACTTACTATCGGGATTCAGCTTTTTAATGCCGTCGAAGATACCGGAAATCACGTTGTGTCCACCCGGCGCTTGTCCGCCCGAGAGAATTACACCGACATTTACCGCCGGAATGTTGGCCGATTCTGCACCTTCTTCGAAAGTCAGCAGCGGCATTCCGTAAGTGTTTGGAAACAGTTTCTGAATGTCTTCCTGATCAGCAACTGATTCGGTTGCAGCGCCGTCAACAATTTTCACGGCACCTTTCAGTGATTTTGGAAGTTTAGGCTGATAATCAGCCCGGGCTTTTTGTAATGCGCTAATGGTCATGTTATTCAATTTTTAGGATCGTATTATTATTCATTTTATTGCGTAATCTGATGCAAAATTAACCGAAAAAGCTTGGTTTAAATAGCTTGTTTAAACGAGCTGTCCTAATTTAAGGTAAATTTAAACCGTTTATGCCCAATCTTTCCTGCCGGCCTTTATTGACCGGAATTAGTTGGACGATTCGAAAAAATCATAAAAAAACAGCAAGTGATATTTCACGGCATTGGTCCAGTACTCCCAGTTGTGTGCTCCGGGGCGTTCGGTGTATTCATGTGGAATATTGCGCTCCAGCAATTTTTCGTGCATCCGCCGGTTGTCATCATAAAAGAAATCATCCACGCCACAGTCGAAAATCAGCTTGAGATTTCGCCCATCAAGCAAATGAACCAGGTTAATGACCGTGTTCTCTTCCCAATTTGCTTTGTTTTCGGCGTAGGTTCCCAATCGCTTCGACAGGTCCCAATTGTTTGGAAAAGGCCGGATATCAACTCCGCCACTCATGCTTCCGGCAGCGCCCCACACATCCTGGTGACGAAAAGCCAGGTAAAACGCACCATGCCCGCCCATACTTAAGCCTGTAATTGCACGTCCGCCGGGCAATTCAATCGTCCGGTACTTTTGATCGATGGCTTGAACCAACTCGCGTGAGACATAGGTTTCGTATTGCATGGTTTCATCTACCGGACTATCGAAATACCAACTGGTGAAACCGCCGTCGGGGCATACGATGATCATGTCATATTGATCGGCGTAGGTTTTAATTGCCGGAACTTTCGTGACCCAATCGCGATAGTTTCCGGTTGCGCCATGCAAAAGGAACACGACCGGCAGGTTTTCTGACGCCGTTTCATATGAATCGGGCAAAATAACCACATTGGGAATAGTCTTTTTCATCGCCAGGCTTTCAACGTGCAGCGTGTCAACCCGTGCCGCAAAAGCTCCGGTTGCCGCCAGTAGCGAAATGACGAGTGTGAGTGTGAGTTTAAGTTTCATTGGTTTAAAGCTTTATTTTTTGAATCAGTACAAAAATAAGAAGTCATTCCAATTCTGGCAGTACAAATCCGGGGAATCTTCAAATAAAGGTCAGCCCAAAACGACCCAGGAAAAAATTCTTCCGCTTGGGTGCTGGACTCTTCCGCCTTCGTGGAGAAGCTTTCCGCCTGACTTGCGGACCCTTCCGTCTGACTTGCGGAGCCTTCCGTGTGTATGGAGGAGGTTTCCGCTTGGGTTAAGGGGGCGTTGAAGAAGGGGTTTGGGAGTGCAGCGAAGCGCATGCGTTTTAACACCTGTATCTTATCGAATTGTAAAGAGATGAACCCCACTTCTAGCAAAATGTTGTTGATTTAGAGATGAACACTATCTTAATGACGCATAAAACACAAAAATTCGTTTAGCACCATGAAAACATCGTTCCTGAAGAAACTCGAACCTTTTATAAGGCAGCTGCAACCGATGGCTGTTCAACCAACCCCTGCTGTCGCTGATTACCGAAAAGATGAAAGCATCAAAGCTGTCATTTTCGATATTTACGGCACCTTGCTTATTTCGGCTTCGGGCGACATTATGCAGGATTCTTACGACGCCAGCATGTTTTGCCAGGCACTTCTGGGCGCTGATTACAATATAAAAGTAACGGAAGAGGCCTTGATGGCTATTCACCCCATGTTTGAACAGCAAGTTTTGAACGGAAAACAACAGGCCAGGGATGGCGGCACACCCTTTCCTGAACTGGATTTGGTTGACATTTGGAGCAAAACACTGGCCCGGGCCGAAGCCGAAGGGCTGATTGCTGCTACTGATGAGGCCGACATTAAACTGTTTACCATTCTGTTTGAGCTGAGCAGCAACCGGGTATGGCCCATGCCGGGGATGAAGGACACACTGGCCGGTTTAAAAGAAAAGGGATACCCCTTGGGAATTGTTTCAAACGCCCAGTTTTACACGCCAATCATCATGAATTATTTTTTGCATGGCCAACTGAAAGAAACGGAATGGCTAGATGGTTTTGAAAAAGATTTGTCGGTTTTCAGCTATAAATTACTAAAAGGCAAACCCGACCCGGCGATTTTTGCAGGGCTGATTGCTCCCCTGAAACAACGAGGATTGGCGCCGCACGAGGTTTTATATGTTGGAAACGACATGCTGAAAGATATGTATGCCGCGGCTCAGCATGGTTTTAAAACCTGCTTTTTTGCAGGCGACCAGCGAGCCTATCGGCTACGGAAGAACCATCCGGAAGCTTCCGGTATGAAACCCGATTACACGATCACAACATTAAGTCAGCTCAACGAGATTTTGTAAACAATTAAATTATCAGAATATGGGAGATTTTCATCAGAACGGCAGTATTACCACCCTTCACAACCTGAACTATTCAACCCTGGAATACCTGGAAAAGAAGCTCATGAAGTTTTCGAGACGCCGAAAAATGGGTTTAATTATTCCGGCTTTGTATTCCGAACTTGAGAAACCCGCCTTGCAAAACATTGTCGATATTCTGAAAGATGTCCCCTACATTACGGAAATTACCATTGGACTTGATCGGGCCAATTCGGAACAATACCGACATGCCAAGCAGTATTTTTCTGTTTTAAA
Organism: Sunxiuqinia dokdonensis; assembly: GCF_001270965.1. Lineage (GTDB taxonomy): Bacteria > Bacteroidota > Bacteroidia > Bacteroidales > Prolixibacteraceae > Sunxiuqinia > Sunxiuqinia dokdonensis. The sequence continues at coordinate 4,531 of NZ_LGIA01000069.1, forward strand.
TACACCCAAAAGGCGATGCCGGATCATTTGGAATGATGGGCCGCGCATGCAGAAAATTCAAAAGTTGTTTGAAGAAAAGAAGATCTACACCGGCGACCCCGGCAAAGGACGCAACGTGTGGTTTTGTTTCGGCTACATGATTGCATCGGGACGCTCCGAGGCCATTGCCCTGCACGATGCCGACATCATTACGTATAACCGGGAGATGCTGGCCCGTTTGCTTTATCCGGTGGCCGATCCCACTTTCAACTACAAATTTTGCAAAGGCTACTATTTCCGGTCTGACGGGACCAAACTTAACGGGCGCGTAACCCGCCTCATGGTAACACCACTGATCCGTTCGCTGAAAAAAATATTCCCGGCCAACGACTACCTCGATTTTCTGGATCATTTCCGCTATATCTTAGCTGGTGAGTTCTCCATGCGAGCCGACATCATGAAAACCGTCCGGATTCCTTCTGATTGGGGGCTCGAAGTGGGAATCCTGTCCGAAGTGCAGCGAAACAACGCCATCAACCGCATTTGCCAGGTTGAAATTGCCGACGGCTACGACCACAAACACCAGCCCGAGTCGCACGATGATCCCAATGCAGGCCTCTCAAAAATGAGTTTCGACATTGCCCGAAGTATTTATGCCAAGCTGGCTACCCAGGGTTCGGTGTTCAGCAAAGGCATCTTCCGCACAGTGCGGGCCACCTACCTTCGGCTGGCCCTCGACATGGTTGAACAATACGCAGCCGACGCATCGATCAATGGGCTTAGCATGGATCGGCACAAGGAAGAACAAACCGTTGATGTGTTTGCGGGTAACATTTACCGGGCCGGCATTGAGTACCTTGACAATCCAAACCTGATCCCTTTCATCCCTTCGTGGAAACGTGTGATGGATGCCATTCCTGAAGTTTTAGACCGCTTTAATGAGGCCGTCGAAGAAGACAATAAAATATGAGTATTCGTGCGACTGGCTCATGCCTTGAAAGTGATTCAGTTGTTTCGAAGCGATCAATGAACCGGATTGATAACACATCACAGCCGCTACAAAGCAAATAGAAATGTGAGCAATCAATCATATCGTAAAATTCAATTTGCCTATGGATATCCGACTGAAAACAAAACTGATTAATCGCCTGAACCGAATATACCGGAAAAAGCTAGCGGCTGACTGGCTCGATGATTTTATTGCTTTTGTTGAAGCACATAAGAACCCGAATCCCAGGCGGCAGCAAATCTGGAATGAGCGCAAAGTGATTTTAATTACTTATGGCGACGTGGTAAAAAAGGAAGGAGAGTCGCCACTTGAAACCCTGCGCCATTTTTGCGATAGCTATTTGCGAGGCTGCATTTCAACAATCCATATTTTACCATTCTTCCCATACAGCAGCGACGATGGATTTTCGGTGATGGACTTTTACGAAGTCAATCCTGCTTTAGGTGATTGGAAAGATATTGAAGCCCTGGAAAAAGACTTTATTCTGATGGCTGATCTGGTTGCCAACCATGCCAGCGCGCAGGGCGTTTGGTTCAATCAATTTTTAAACAACGTAGCACCCGGCAACGATTTTTTCTTTTGTCCGCCTACCAATTTCGACACTTCGAAGGTGATCAGGCCCCGCAGCAGCCCATTGCTAACCACATTTCAAACAGCAACCGGCCCGAAAAAAGTGTGGACGACCTTCAGTGCCGACCAGGTTGATTTGAACTATGCCAATCCGGAAGTCTTAAAGGAAATGCTCGGCGTCTTTCTTTTTTACCTGTCAAAGGGAATTCGGGTGGTGCGGCTTGATGCCATCGCATTTCTGTGGAAGACTTCAGGAACCGCTTGTATCCACGAGCCCGAAACACACGAAGTGGTGTCGCTCTTTCGCGAGATTATGGACTATTGCTATCCCGGTGCTTTGCTGCTCACGGAAACCAACGTGCCGCACCAGGAGAACATCACCTACTTTGGGCTGGGTGACGAAGCACACCTCATTTACCAGTTCGCCCTCCCACCCCTGCTTTTGCATGCCCTGCATTCGGGCAACGGAACTTACCTGACCCAATGGGCCAAAGAGCTGAGCGGCACACAGGAAGGAATGACCTACTTGAACTTCACTTCTTCGCACGATGGCATTGGTGTCCGTCCCTTGGAAGGAATTATTCCTGAAGCCGAAACCGTGGCGATGATTGAAAAACTAAAAACCTATGGAGCGCGCGTGACCACACGTCAACTAGGCGGACGTGAAGTGCCCTATGAAATCAATGTCACCTATTTCGATGCATTAAAAGGTACTGCCAACGGCCCTGATGAACACCAGGTAGCCCGATTTCTGCAATCGCAAACCCTGATGCTATCATTACAAGGCGTACCGGCTTTTTATTTTTTAAATTTGTTTGGGATTGAAAATGACGAAAAAGGTGTTGAAGCGACGGGAATTAACCGATCGATCAACCGGCGTAAGTTTATGCTTGAGGAATTGGAACACTTGATTCAAGGCCAACCTGTTCATCAGGCTATTTTGCGAATACTCACCCACCGAACTGGGATCAGGCGCAATATGGCAGCTTTTTCGCCCGACACACAGCAGATTGTATTGAAACTGGGAAGCTCCTTTTTTGGTATCTTGCGAAAAACAAATCGGATGGAGAACTCGGTGGTCTGCATTTACAACCTGACCAACCGAACGCAGCAACTGGCTTTGCCCCCGGGCTTGATGGAGTTCAGCCGCGATCTGCTCACACGGACCCTTCTCGATACCGAAGAAATTGAAATGAAACCATACCAAAGCATGTGGCTCATTACGCGTTTTATTGCTTAATTCAATTTGAAATGAAAATACTTCTGGCCCCCGATTCATTTAAAGACTGCCTTTCTGCAACGGAGGTGGCTCGCCATCTTGCCGAAGGAATCAGGCGGGTGTATCCCGGCGCCCATCTCACAGGCATTCCGGTAGCCGACGGTGGCGAAGGCTTTGTCCAAACCATGCTTTCGGCATTGGGTGGCGAAGCGGTGACCTGTCGGGTTTTTGACCCGCTGGGCCGGGAGATTGATGCGACCTACGGAATTTTGGCTGATCAACGAACAGCAGTGATTGAAATGGCAGCCGCATCAGGCATCGAGCTACTAAAACCCAACGAGCGCAATCCGCTTGTGACGAATACTTTCGGCACGGGTCAACTGATGCGGGATGCTTTGGAACACGGCTGCCGCAAATTAATCATTGGTATTGGCGGAAGCGCGACCAACGATGGTGGAACCGGCATGGCCAAAGCGCTGGGATATCGTTTTTTGGACAGCAAAAACCGGGAAATCCACTTGGGAGGCGGAAGTTTAAATGGGCTCATCCGTATTGATGATTCTTCAACTTTTCCAATTCTGAAGGAAACCGAGGTTCTAACCGCCTGCGATGTCAGCAATCCGCTCACTGGCACACAAGGTGCATCGGCTGTTTACGGTCCGCAAAAAGGCGCAACGCCTGAGATGGTTAAAAGGTTGGATCAAAACCTGGCGCATTTGTCTCATATCATTTTGAAAGATCTGAAGATTGATGTCTTAAAACTTGCCGGTGGCGGGGCTGCCGGAGGTTTGGGAGCCGGGCTGGTTGCATTTGCCGGTGCGAGCCTGCAAGCCGGATTTGACATTGTCAAGGCCCAAACCGGCCTGGAGCTAGCGGTTCAACAAGCCGACATCGTACTTACCGGCGAAGGAAAAATGGATCATCAAACCAAACAAGGAAAAACGCCCTGGGGTGTTGCTCAACTGGCTTTAAAGCATGGTAAACCTTGTATCGGCGTAGCCGGATTTTTGGGTGAAGGTTATCGCGAACTGTACCAGGAAGGGTTTACATCGTTGTTTGCCTTACCCAACGGACCGCTGAGTCTGGAAGAGAGCCTCGCCCAAGCACCGCAATTGTTGGCCGATACCGCCGAGCAAATCTTCCGGATCATCCAGCTGAGCAAACCGGAGTAGATCGGATCGCTTTTTCAAGGTATTTTGCACAACACATGGCCATGGGCGGTTCTGCTTTAAAAGATTCGTACTTTAACCCCATAAGCATCTTTTCAGACAGATGATTGTTTAAAGCAAAAATTAAGACATGAAAATTCTGCTGACCGGTATTACAGGTTATGTGGGCAAACGTATTTTGCCCCTTTTGCTCGAGCAGGGGCACGAGGTGATCTGCTGCGTTCGTAACCTCGACCGGGTAGAGGAAAAATGGATCAACCATCCGCAGGTTCAATTGGTGGAGATTGACTTTCTTAAAACTGACCGGCACCATGATTTTCCACACGCTATTGATGTGGCATTCTACCTGATTCATTCCATGGCGTCCACCTCAGGCGATTTTGAAGAACTGGAACTTCAGGCCGCACGAAACTTTCGCCATTTGATCAGCCAGTCAACGGCGCGACAGGTGATTTACCTGGGCGGAATTTCGAATGATCAATACCTTTCCAAGCATCTTCGCTCGCGGCTCAATGTTGAAAAGGAATTGCAAAAAGGCACTTACGCTTTAACGGCGCTGCATGCCGGCATCATCATCGGATCTGGCAGTGCGTCGTTTGAGATTATTCGGGATATGGTGGAGAAATTGCCCGTCATGATCACGCCCAAATGGGTGTTGACCTTGTCGCATCCCATCAGCATTCGCGATGTTTTAAGTTTTCTGATTGGCGTGATGAACAATGAAGCCTGTTTCAACAAAACCTTCGACATTGGCGGGAAAGACGTCCTGTCGTACGCCGAGATGTTGCTGCAATATGCTGAAATCAGAAAACTGAAACGCCGCATCGTCACCTTGCCCATTATGACCCCACGGCTGTCGTCATATTGGTTGTTTTTCATCACTTCCACCTCCTACAAACTGGCCATCAACCTGGTCAATAGTTTAAAAGTTGAAGTGATTGCAAAAGACAACTCTCTGGCTGAATTGCTAGATATTGAGCCCATGACTTATCGCGAAGCGGTAGAAGCGGCTTTTACCAAAATCAGGCAAAATCAGGTTTACTCCAGTTGGAAAGATGCTTTAAGTTCAACTGAATTTGATCCGAACTATGCCGACCAGATTGATGTGCCACAGTATGGCTGCTATTGGAACAAGCAGTCGGTTGTATTTACCGCAGATCCGCAGAAAGTGCTGAGTGTCATTTGGTCAATCGGCGGCGACAACGGCTGGTATTACGGCACCTGGCTGTGGCAAATCAGAGGATACCTCGACAAACTTTCCGGGGGCATTGGTTTGCGGCGCGGACGCACCAATGCTGATGAAATTATGAACGGCGACGCCTTGGATTTTTGGCGCGTTTTGCTGGCCGACAAACACAAAAAACGTTTGCTACTTTATGCCGAAATGAAACTTCCGGGCGAAGCGTGGCTCGAATTTAAAATTGTTGAGAGCAACAACGAAAACCGGCTGATCCAAACAGCCACCTATCGTCCGAAAGGAGTTTGGGGCCGATTTTATTGGGGCTTGTCCTGGCCATTCCATTTATTTATTTTCCGCGGAATGGCCCGAAATATCATTAAAAAAGCCAGCAGCTGATTTAGCTACTGGCTTTCAATTCATTCGATTAACGCTTCTCAGATTACTAATATTTATGGTTGTCAATTGTTGTCATTCGTAGTCATTTTTAGTCATTGATCGTTTCCAAACAACAAAATCACTATTAATGACTACGAATGACCTTCAATAACTTCTCATCCACTCAGGAATCCATCAATGTCAATCGAGTTGTACCCTACTTCTCTTCCCGAGCCTCAAGCTTAACCACTTGCTCGGCACCGCCGTATTTATTCTCGGAACGGGCTGCCAAAATAATAGCAACGACCACAACAGCGATGGTAACAAACACAAAGTTTGGCACTTCCGGCGCATCGCCCGAAGCATAGGAGTGCATGCCCGACAAGTAGTAGTTCACACCAAAAAAGGTCATCATGACTGAAGCAAAACCAACCAAGCCCATGGCACTCAATGAGAAATGGGTGTACATTCCCGGTACTTTACGCAAATGAATGATAAACGAGTAAACCAGAATGGTGACCAGCGCCCAGGTTTCCTTCGGATCCCAGCCCCAGTAGCGGCCCCACGATTCGTTGGCCCAAACACCACCGATGAAGCAACCAATTGTCATGAGCACCAACCCAACGATGAGCGCCAATTCAATAATCAGAGCAAGTTCAACAATGGTGAACGAAGCTTTTTTCAGGTTCTTTGGTGTACGGAACATCATGATGATCAGGTTTAGAAAACCAAGCAATGCAGCCACACCAAAAAAACCATAACTTGCGGTAATGACCGCCACATGAACAATTAGCCAATAGGACTTCAGCACGGGAACAAGATTCGTAATTTCCGGATTCATCCAACTCATGCCAGCCACCATCAAAATTAGCGAAGCCAAAATCGTGTTGACAGCCAGGGTGATATGAGATTTTTTCAGAAAAACAAAACCCGACAGTAAAGTGGCCCAACCAATGTACAACATGGTTTCGTAGCCGTTACTCCAGGGCGCATGGCCCGAAATATACCAACGAATTGCCAAGCCTGCGGAGTAAGCCAAGAACAGCAAAGCGACCAAGGCGGTACCAACCGTTAAAAATTTCTTCGCTTTAAAATGATTACTGAAGATTCCGACGAGATGAATGATTAAGAGGAAGAATCCGACAACGCCACAAATTTTTGACAGCAAGCCAAAAATGTTCCAGTTATTGTAGCGAATTTCCCATTTAATTTTTGCCTGGCTTGGCATAATCTCACTGCCATGCGTCCGCTGGAAATCTTTCAGAACCGCCAATTTTTGATTGGCTAAGCGATAGTCGTCTTGACTGATGGCCACGTTAACCGCTTGAAAATAATCAGTCAGCAAATGAGCGTGGTCTGCTTGATGTTCCGGCTTGGCGTAAAATTCCTTTTCGGTGACCCATTTATTATTCTCATCATTTAATATCGGGAATACTTTTAGAAAATCGCCTTGAAAAATTTGATATACGATATTCATGCGTTCGTCTAAACTGAGTACTTCCTTGTCGTATTTATTTCGCTGGGTAGGCTGCTTTTTATAGGTCTCATCCACCAGTTTCTGCAGCTTGTAAACGCCAGTTTGCGGATCGAGCATTTGGTTGAACGACACCATGTTGTCTCTAAAACCAAGTTGCTTCTGCAGTTCACTGTTCGAAATGCGTATGATGGGCACATTTCCCCAGGCAGCCGGGCGAACGCTCATACCCAGGAAAACTTCGGTAGCCGACATGCCTTCAAACTTACTCTTTTTATTGATTTTTCGAAGCACCTTATCAGCCAGCGTATTGACCGGCTCCACACGGCCTTTGGGATCCTGCACAAGCAAAGTCTCAAACTCGGCAAGATGGCTCTTGTCGATAGAAAACTGCTGGCTGTTTTGCGCAATGAGCGCTGTTGGTAAAACCAGCAGAAAACCCAAAACGACAGTGGCGAATGCTTTATTCTTCAATTCTTTCAGCCGGTTGCCGGAACGCAGTAAGGCTTGAAAACGGCTCTTCTTATTGAAAAACATGAAAATCATCCCCAGGGTCATCAAAAAGTAGCCAATGTAAGTGACTACCGTTCCCAAATAATCGTAGCTCACCGACAGTACGGTTCCCCTTTCATCCGTATCGTACGATGACTGGAAAAAGCGAAATCCTTCGTAGTCTAAAATATTATTCATAAAAATCCGGTAGGGCATTTCCACCTGGCTGCGTTCATCAATCAAGGTAACCTCGCTGGCGTACGACGATGGACTCATACTTCCCGGGTAGCGTTCGAGCTGAAAATCATTCAGATGAATCTTGAAGGGCAGTTCAATCAGCTTCGGCCCAAAACTCAGCTCAACATCCACATTTCCATAGCTGATTCGGGATGGTCGGGCTTGTTCTCCCGAGTTTTTGTAAACCACCACCTGCTTTTGCTGCCCATCCAGTTCTACGCCAAGCATAATGGCGTCGCTGGCCTGCGAAGCCTGATTGCCAGTGGCAGTTGCCAGTACTTTCCGGCCATGAGGAATATAAGATTTCATGGCAAAAATATGATTCCCAATTTGGTACATTCCGCGCGAATTGACCGCAATTTCCTGTTCCGGAGCAACCACCTGCTCAACCGTTCCGCTCATAGCCACGACCTGCACGCTGTCCTTTGCGGTCATCACCAATCCATTGTTTGAACGCCGAAAATACAAGGCTGAATTTTGACTTTCGCCTTCGAAACTGATTCGAAATGAACCGAAAGACATTTCTTCATTCAAAGCCATCACCACATCATCGCGCGACGCGTTGCGATTGACCAGAATAAATGAAATCAGCGGGATGCCGCCTTCGTCGGCCACAATGTTTTCGACTGCCGACGGCACATAATCCAGCATCTCAATCTCCAGTTCCTTGCCGCCAAGCTCCAGCTCTTTGCTGAAAGCATTGCGGGTGTATGGCGAAAACATGACTTTCCACTCATCCTGAGCAACTTGACTATCGGCCCGGGCTTCAACATTGATGTAGGTATCTGAGGAAATAAGCTTATTTGAGGCCTGCCCTTCGCGAATGTGCATCATGCCTTCATAGCTGTAAAAACGCGTAATTCCGGACCCCACCAGGATGATGATAAACGCCAAGTGGAACAAAACCATACTCCACCGCTTCAACTGGAACGATTTGTAATACAGCAGACTTCCCACCAGGTTGATGGCTGTAACTCCCAACAAAATATTGAACCACCAGGCATTATAAACCAAAATTTTGGCGGTCTGGGTACCATAATCATTTTCAATAAAGGTTGCATAGGCAATGGCAACTGCAAAAATTACAACCAGGCAAGAGCTGGTTAACATGGAAAACATAGCCGACTTTATTCTTTTCATTCTCTTCTCACTTAAATAATAAATACCTGTTCCATTTATTCAGTCACAAAAAATTACTTCAGCCTAAATTGAAGGCTGAAGTAATTTCAATTCGTTCTTCAGACTGAAATCTGATACAATCAATTTGTTCTCAAAATAACCAAATATTACACTCAATACAAACTAAAATGACACTCAGAGCAGAATGTCGTCCGCCACTGCTCGTTAATATCGACCGGGTGTTTAAATTCCAACGGATTTTCTGTTGTTCCATAGGCCAGTTGGTCTACAGTTCCCTGGGCCAGAATATCATGGCACAAATTACAGTCACGCGAAATGACCTCACCTGCAGCCGTCTCGTGCTTATCGTTGTGGCATCGGTAACAACCATCGGTTTCCAAATGCCCAAGATGATTGGGATAAACAGTCCAGTTCACTTTCATTTCAGGAAAAATGTTTCGCTTGTATCCTGTTTTTATCGCATCCATCGCCTGATCGTATAGTGCCTTCTTTTCGGTGAGCACCTCCGGATACATAATTTCGTAATATTCGCGGGCATAGGCTTCAATCCCAATCATCGCGCTATCCACTGTTGCATATTCCGTACTGAGGGCGTCCATGGCCACCACCTTAATATCAGGCAATTTGTTGGAAATGGCTCCTGAGGTAATGTAATCATCAACAAAATTGGCCGGCGACTGATAGTTATGCGATGGGCGGTTATGGCAATCCATGCAATCCATCGTTCGCATTTCAACTGCATCCAGGTCTACGCCTTCGGTATCAATTGTTCGGTCTTCGTAAATCTTTACTTCCCCGGTTTTCAAATTGGTGTACCGCACCCATGGAATGGAGTGACGCCCTTCATCAATGGCCCGATATTCAATTTTGATATCCGGATTGATATGCCAGTGAATTCCCTCTTGCAAGCCTTGAGCACTATAGGTTGCACTCGTTTTCATCATCAGGTGAATATCCCACTCAGTGGTGTTTTCATCAGCCAAATACGATCTTTTTGTATTGATTTTCCGGGCATAGAATTTTTCGGTCCAGTGACATTCCTCGCAGGTTTCGCGTGCCGGACGCAAACTGTGAATTGGAGTTGGAATGGGCTTTGGGTATTTGTTAAACATGACCGAGTAGACCTGATATAAACCCGAGAGTTTGCTTTTCACATACCAGCCTGCTCCGGAACCCACGTGACATTCGACGCAGCCAACCCTTTCGTGAGCCGATTCCTGATAAGCTGTGTACTCCGGCTCCATAACCTGGTGGCACAGCTTGCCGCAAAACTCATCCGATTCGGTCAGATGAAAGGCTTCGTAACTCCCGATAGCAGATAAAATAAGGAAACAAATTGTTCCGGCTACAAAAATAATGGTGGCGTTGCGTACCGATGGCTGATTGAAGTCAATGATCGGCCAATCTTTCAATCGATCCTGTTCCGGGTGCTCTCTTAAACGCCTTTTTTCTCTCAGGATTCCAACCGGAATCAGGATTAGGCCAAGCACCAACACCATTGGTAACGCGATGTAAATAAAAATCCCCAGGTAAGAACTGCCGATGTCGAAAACGGCTGAAACGATAAACAGAAACAGGATAATCAATAAACTAATCAGGGCAATGGAGGCTCCGATGATGGATGTCAAATTTCTAACGGCTTGTGGTAATTTCATAAGGATAGCTTTTAGAGTAAATGTTATTTCAATTGCTGATATATCCTTGCTCATTCAGACCTAATCCTAGCCCGAACTACTTAAACACCAAACAAAAAACTACCCTTTTATCCCCCAGTCGACTACTTAGCTTTTTTTGTTCTTTTCAGACGGGTGAACATCATGATATCCATTAACGATACTCCGGAAATTGTCCAACGGATTTTTACCAATTGATGCCACATAAATATGAATCAACAGGAAGATTGAAATCAAAAATCCAACAGAACCGTGCAAAATGGCCGTTAAAAAGACCCCGCTAACGGAGTAGACCTGTTCAATAATCAATTCGGGAAACAAAAGGGCAATCCCTGTAACAATTGCCACAGGAACAAACACGTACATCACAAAAATATAAGCATACTTCTGCAATGGGTTAAACTTCCTCTTTTCAGAAATCGGAAACGGACTCTCCTCGCCTTTAAACAAACCTGAGATGTAATAATTGACTTGTTTGGTTACCCGTTTAACCAATCCTTTTGGTTTGATTTTGTAGTATTTTTTATTTGGTGTAACCAGATTTCCAACGAAAAAGATAAAATAGTTGACCGTGACAATGATACCGAAAATATTGTGCAGTTGTACGGCTAAACTAAAATCCATGGGCATCAGGCTCAATTCAGAATATTGAAGCCGAATCCCGGTTAAAATCAATAAAATAATCCCGATGGCGTTAATTCCATGCCAAATGCGCAGCCACACCGGATAGAGGTATATTTTGTTATTCTCAGCAGTCATAATTACTTACTTTTTTTGACGATCCGGAAAATCCAGTGAATGGCGATTCCGATTACAGCCAACCCAAAAATAATAAAGCTTAATAGTTTCAGCAAGGGATTTTGGTTCGCACCTATAATATAGGCTTCGTTGGTAATCAAAGCTCCCAGTGCTCCATCTTCCGAACGAGCCTGCAAATTTTCGTATTTGTATAACGATGCTTTCAACATCGAATTTGACGAGTGACAATCGTTACAATTTCTTAATGCCTCTTCTTTAGGCAAAATATTATGCGAAACCATGAATGAGTCAACCACAACGGTATGACATTCGATACAACGAACCTTATCGAAGTGTAGTTTCTGATTTGGCAACCAGTCGTGCACCTGACTAAGTTTCGGACTTTCTTCGGAAGACATGGTTTCGAATCTCAGTGCGTTGTCGTGACAAGACAAACACATGTTGTTATTATAAGAAACGATTTCAGAAACGTTGCTGCTTGTTCGTGCCGTTGCCCGGTAGTAGTGTTGGTCATGGCACTTGGAGCAGGTAAAACTCTCGCCACTTTTCTGAAAGTGAATGCTCTTTTGAAATTCTTCTTCAATTTTGTCGAACTGGTAGTCGGCATAGGTATCATCGCCTCCATGGCAGTCAATACAAGTCGCCAAAGGTTCCAGTTTCAATTCGGCGTTGTGTGGGTAAGTTTCATAATCAGGCGAATGACAATCAGTACAGCTAAACCCTCCATGAACGCCGGCCACGTAATTAATCGAATCTAAAACATAAAAAGGATTCATCATCCTTTTGGTTTCAACTTCCAACCACTCATTAAAAAACGAATACGTATGATTGGCATGACAGTTTAAACAATGGCTATTTTCGGCGGGCATTTCTTTATCCTGCCCACTGGATAAATTCCCTACTGAAAGAAATGCAATGAGTAAAAAACTCCTAAGAAAATTTGACATTTGTTTGTGGAGATTAAAAGCCGGAAGTTAAGGCTTCCGGCTTATCAAGTTCTTACTTCAGTGTTTTGATATAATTAACCAAAGCCCAACGGTCTTCTTCGTCCGGGATTTTGCTTTCGTAGTTTGGCATTTCGTCACGACCAATAATGGATTGATAGTAGATCACGCCATCCGACTGTTTTTTAAAGGCTTCAGCAGTCATTGAATGAATTTTGGTTTTCATACTGGCTGCTTTTGGTCCGTCACCTTCTCCATTGTTTCCGTGGCACGAACGACAATGCTTGATATAAAGAATTTTTCCTACCCGATCCAATGATTCATCACCGGCATAAGGATTTTCCATCTTCACATACTTTTCAGGCACATCCCATGGTGCCGGGTCTTTTTGATCTTGAACAGTTACAAAGGACAGCAACAAACTGCCTACAAATACGACGACTGACAAAGTCAATAAATTTCTGTACTTTTTCATTTCCTTCATTTTTTATTTATTATTAGAAACTCCACAAACGGGTAATTGTAAACCCTATCGCAAAGTTATCAAAATCGATGCCAGTATTATTATTAATCATCATGTCCTGCAACAACATAGCTGGCGAGTTACCCATATAAATCTGGAAAGCATGTGTACTGGTAGACACTTCGTATCCAAATGACAAGTTTGGTTCCGGGTGGTAAGGTCCATCCCATCCTGGCGTGTTCGTTGAGTTCCAGTCCGGATGCTGTTCCGAAATACCGTCAATTTGCAGAGGAACGTCATAATTAAAAATAATGGCCCCTTGAGGACTTACTTTTAACCGGCCATTAAAATGCAGGCCTACACGATCGTGGTCGTGCCACTGAGGTACAAAATTGGCATGCGAAAAACTAACTGCTCCTTGCACTGAAAGGGCATTGGTAACTTTTCGGCCAATAATCAACTGTGCAAAATAAGATAACCGATTGTTAAATTTGTAATCAAATTTTTGTCCCGGCTCTTCAAAATTGAACAGTTCAACATCATCCCGATTCATCCCGTCAATAGCCGCATTGGCATAAACGGTCACAAAAACAGGTACCTGGTTTTTTCTTGTTTGCTCAAAAATGGTCCATTTGGCATTAAAATCGTTGTACATGTTTCTTTTGGAAATTCCCCAGCCAATCTGCACATTGTTGGCCACGACGTAGTTCAGTCCAAGTCTGATGTTTCCTGCTGGAGCATAAATCCCCCAAAGGTCCGAGCTACCATTGTCAATTGAGCCAAATTTGTGCTGAATAACCATCTCCAAGGTCTTTACCGTTGGAATATGCGAAGTCTGTTGATCAATCAGCATTCCACTTTCCCAGGCAAACCGAACAGGTTTATCTTTTTCTACAACGTCAGCTGATTCTTCATCCTGAGCAAACAAATTAGTGCAAACAAACAGACCTAAGAGGATATATAATATTGTCTTCTTCATAGTAGATTTCTTTTTATTTTCACTAATTATTTTGTGCTCCCTGCTGGATCCATACTAAAATATACTGCCCTTGGGCTCCTGTATACTGGGCGTGAGTGTGTGTTGAAGCTCCCGCCTTAACGTACGAGTAGATCAGGCTTGATTCCGGATTGTCGCGGTTAATATATTTTGCGGTATTGATGCTCTGGTAGGCATTGGCAGCAGATAAATCCGGCGCTCTTCCTCCCGAGTTGTGGCAACTGGCACAATTTGCCGTAAAGATTGGAAGTACGTCTGTCGCAAAACTTAGATCCTCCTCAACCGGGATATCTGGAATTTCCTCCGGGGCAACAAAATCATACTCGCAAGCACCAACGGCCAGAACAAGGAAAAGACCCAGTAATAGTTTCAAATTTTTCATATTGCGTGGTGTTTAGCTTATAAACGATTAAAAAAAAGCTTCCTCGTCAGAAGCTTTTTTTTATTTATAATTCCTGTGATTATTGCAGTGCTTCGATTGAGTTCTGAAGTAGAGCTTTAGTGTAAGCTGGGTTGTGAACACCCGCACTCTGATCTTCGGTGATGTGCATGTAGTTCCAAGCAGCACCCAAAACTTCAAGAGAAACGTTCGCCCCTGTAACAAGACTACCATCAACCATAGCGCCTTCGGCTTCCAACAGATCTTCCAATTGCTCAAGTAAACCAGCAATTTCTGTTAATCGTCCGCCTACGTCAAAGTTGGTAGCACTACCGTGACATTCTGTACAAGCGTCAATTGCAGGGGTAGCAAAATGGTGATTTGATTCATCCATATGACAAGAAACACAACCAAGCTCGGCATGTCTGCTTGCGGTACTACCTGATTCAGGATAGGCAACACTACCAGCAAATTCACGGCCACCGGTTCCAACCAGCATATTGGCTTGCGAAGAATAGTGAGGGCCATAGCGGTTAGGAATAGAAGTGATTACATTGCCATCGCTATCAGTATCGGAATAAGCACGCCTGGACTGGTGGCAGTTAACGCACATATTTGAACCGCCTTCAAGGTTTACCTCTACGGTGTTGTCAGCGATCAAACTAACAGCTTCATCGATTCTGAAATAAACGGCATTGCCCGCTTCATCTTCAAATACAGGAGTTTCACCATGAGTATGGCAGGTTGTACAGTTAATTGGTGATCCTGACACATCATCACCACCTTTCAGATACGCAACAAATCCCACTCCTGAGTGACAATCAGCACAGCCAGATCTGGTACCAGCATATCCTAAAGAGCTTCCTGTAGCATGACCTGAAGATGCCCACTGGGCTTCAAATCCGTCCATGGTTTCGGTATTGTGACAATCAATACAAAATGCAGAACCATCGGCACCTGCAGCGCCGTCTGTTCCGTCAACACCATCTATTCCATCAGCACCATCGGCACCATCAATTCCCGGAGGGCCTTCCTTAACACACGCGGGGATAATAAACAATACCAGCGAGGCTACAAACAACAACTTGGTTATTTCTCTGAGTTTCATACGCTTATAAATTTAGTACATTCATATAATCTGGAATCTCTTCCAATTCTTTAGTTTGAGCGTAAAAGTATAATTGAAAGCACTAATTTCGAAGACCTGAGAGGTGACATAATTCGAGAGAAAAATTGACATATATCAATTAGCCATTTTTGCTGATTTTTGTCAGCTCCGGCTCATTCAAAATCTCAATTTCACTGCGGCTTTGCTTGATGATGCCGGAGACTTCCAACTCCTTCATATTTCGAATGAAACTCTCTTTGGTCATGCCTGACATCTCAGCAAATTCTTGCTTGCTGAGTTTGTAGCGAAAAGGATTTGATTTGTAGATTTCGTTTTTCAAATATAGCAAGGTATCGGCCACCCGACCGGGCATATATTTTTGAGTCAAACCGATCAGGGTATTGAGCATCTCAATATTTTGCTTGTTGTTATATTTAAGCAGTTCGTAGGCAAATTTACTATTCCGGGCTAAAATGGTATGCAAGCGGGTTGAATCGATAAAACAACATTCAACTGTAGTCAAGGCTGTCACCGTAAAGTGTCTTATATCATCACTAATCACTCCCCCGGCAGTCACCAAGCTGTGGGTTGAGATCAGTTTTAAAATCACATTCTTGCCATTGGCTCCTTCTGCCACCACTTTTGCCAAGCCTTCTTTCATGCACACAAAATGAGTTGTAGACGTGTTTTGCTTAATGATGGTCTCTCCGGGATTAAAAACAACATTGCGTTTGCAAGTCATCAAATAATCCATATCCTCCTTCGACAAACACTCAAATATGCTTGACTCCGCCTCGGGCAAACACCGCATACAACACGACTTGGCGCAGTTGATACAATCTTCTATTTGTGATTCTTTAAACATCCCTGTCAAAACTCGCTAATTAAAGAATAGTATATTTTCGCATAAATATATATATTAATATTCTCATGCTTCAGGTTTTCATATCCTATTTTAATAGTCGGATAATTGCCTGCAAAAATAAAACGCTTTAATATACTGACAATAGGCTAATTAAAAAAGTGATGGATTAAAAAAAATGTTGTAGAATATCCCTTCTTTATTTTCGAACCAAAAACAGAGATTCCGAAGAAATACCCGAGGAGGTTGAAGCAGGAAAACAAACCTAGAAACCGCGTCTTATTGCCAGCTACAATCCCCAAAATCCCACGAAGTAAACAATACATAACATGATTAATTGGTCATGAAATCGAGCACACTGCTTGCTCCCGAGGACCGGACTCCTTTGTACAACTCGGTATAACCGCAAGCGGCACATGAAACAGCCGTAAAACGTCGGTTTTGAATATTGAAGTACTTTGTAAATCCTGATCCGGTCGTTCTTATTTCATCGATATCGACTTTCTTTCCGCCACATTTTGGGCAAACATAAACTTTTCTCATAAGTATTGACTTTTTGTGATAATAACAGAATTTTTTTAGTTCAGAAAAGCACCGAATAACTTAATCGCTGTCTGGCTTCTTTGTTCTTTTCCGACCTGCATCCTGCAGTGCCTTATTAATGATCCATTCCAGCTGGCCGTTGATACTCCGAAAATCGTCGGCCGCCCATCGCTCCAGCGCCTCATAGTCATCCGGATTGAGACGTAATACAAATGTTTTTTTCTTTGGCATAATATCCTCTCCTCTACCATTCCTATTTATTCTGATTTTCTCACCCCATAACTTAGGGTGCTTTAGATTTTCGAGACCAGCCAGCCTAAAGCAAAAATGAGAATCAGGAACAGGTAGGTTTCCGTTTTTGCAAAATTCAGTGTCCACCCCAAAAGTTTATTCCGCTTTGGCAGGATGGTCCGATCATCTCTCGGGTTAAAATAAAAGATTCCCCAGATATAGTTATCCGGATCGTTTCGCATGCGATCCAGGTCAAACCGATCAAATGAATCCTTCATATTCCATATTTTTTTCGTTTCTGGTATCATCAATAAATACTACCGGTATTGACGACCGGAGTGGCCTCTTTATCACCACAAAGTACCACCATCAGGTTGCTAACCATGGTGGCTTTTTTCTCTTCATCCAACTCCACAATTCCCTTTTTACCCAACTCATCCAAGGCCATTTCAACCATACCAACAGCCCCTTCCACAATTTTGAAACGGGCAGCAACAATGGCTGTCGCTTGTTGGCGCTTCAGCATGGCCTGTGCAATTTCCTGCGCATACGCCAGGTAATTTATCCGCGCTTCCATGACCTCAATGCCGGCAATCGCCACACGTTCAGCCACCTCCCGTTCCAGTTCTTCATTCACTTCTTCACCACCACTCCGCAAAGTAATCTCGGCCTCGTGATCTTCAAAATTGTCATACGGGTAGAGTCCGGCCAGTTTTCTGATTGCTGCTTCTGTTTGAATGGTTACAAAATGTTCAAAATCATTCACATCAAAAGCTGCTTTGAACGTTTCACGGACGCGCCAAACCAGCACGACTCCAATCATGACCGGATTCCCAATTTTATCGTTGACTTTGATTGGTTCACTGTCCAGGTTTCGCGCCCTCAGCGAAATTTTTTTCCTGATAAAAAAAGGATTCACCCAGCGAAATCCGTTATTCTTGATCGTTCCGCGATAATCGCCAAAAAGCACCAAAACCGCGCTTTCGTTTGGGTTGACAATGATAAATCCTTTGGCGAAAAACACAAAAAGCAGAATCAGCACAACAGCCGGAATAGGATTCCCGCTGATAAAGCCCAGCACAATAAGCGCAAGCAGAACGATTTCTACCGCAACAAAAGCATAGCCAGAACCGGCACGATACATTTTTTCCATTGTTTTATAATTTAGATTGATATCATATTGATATCACTAAATTACAGAAAAAAAGCATCTCGAAAAGATGCTTTACAACTCATTTTTATAAAAATCAGTTTTTAATGACTTCAATGCGGCTTGTCAGATGAGAGTCTAAAACCTCGTAGGATTTGGAAAAGTTAAGTATTTTCTGCACTGACTTTTCAGATGGAGAAAATAAGATTTCACCCAACTCCTGCTTCAGCGTAGCTTCCTTTTCCTTAATCGAATTGATTTCGCGGGGAGCAAACTGATCATATGGACAGGCATGAAGAAAATGAATCAAAGTATAATTTTTCATCATAGGCATTATCATGTAGTTTTAAATTCAAATAAAAAACGCCCATGAAGAAAGTTTATTGTTTGCCGAAAGCTTAAATTTTGGTCAGATTCAGCCCGTTTTTCTCAATCAGCTTTCGCAAATTAATCAGCGCATAGCGCATCCGCCCCAAAGCGGTATTGATACTGACGTCGGTTTGCTTGGCAATTTCCTTGAAACTCAGCCCCATGTAATGTCGCATAACAATCACCTGCCGCTGATCTTCAGGCAATAAATCGATTAATTTGCGAACGTCTTCCGTAATTTGATCATACACCAGCTTGTCTTCAATATTATCCTCAGCAAATTTTTGTGAGTTGAACAAATCAATTTCTGTTTCATCGTTCGAGGTGGTGTTCAACAGCTTTTCTTTACGAAAATGGTCAATAATGAGGTTATGGGCAATACGTAAAACCCAGGAAACAAACTTCCCGTTCTCTGTATATTTGCCATTTTTCAACGAGCGAATAACTTTTATAAATGTGTCCTGGAAAATATCTTCGGCGAGCTGGTGATTTTTAACAATCAAAACAATGTACGTAAATACTCTGTTTTTATGCCGTCCGACAAGCTCTTCAAGAGCGGTCTGATCACCTTGTATAAATTTTTGAACGAGCAAATTGTCGTTCAATGTTTCAGTCTTGAACATTACTTTCTATTTATGTTTTCTTAGATAAACAAAAGTAAAATTCTCCTATAGGCAATCAGATTTATGTATGAGTAAAACAATTTGTTAATTTTGCACGTCGTAAAAATGACAGTTTTTTGGTAGAAAAACAAATTTATACCGGCGAAAATCACCACAGATCCATGACAGACAATAAAATCACAGCAGCAGAAATACATATTAAGGGGGCCCGAGTGCACAACCTGCAAAGTATTGAACTCAAAATACCGCGCAATAAACTTATGGTGATTACCGGATTGTCGGGATCTGGAAAATCGTCGTTGGCTTTCGATACGCTTTATGCCGAAGGCCAGCGGCGCTACGTTGAAAGCCTCTCATCCTATGCCCGCCAGTTTTTGGGCAGAATCAACAAACCCGAAGTGGACTTTATCAAAGGAATTCCGCCAGCCATCGCCATTGAACAAAAGGTAAACACACGCAATCCCCGGTCAACGGTGGGAACTTCGACCGAAATTTACGATTACATGAAACTGTTGTATGCTCGAATTGGCAAAACAATTTCACCAGTATCAGGACAAGAAGTGAAACGCCACCGGGTAACTGATGTGGTCAATTACATGTCTTCTTTTCCGGCTGAAACCCGGATATTGATTGCTGCGCGGCTGGCTGCTAAAAATGGCCGTTCGGTTTTGGAGGAAGCGGAATTGCTGCTCCAACAAGGATTTTCGCGAATTGAAACGCCGAATGGCATTCAACGCATTGACCAATTGTTGGCCGATCAAAACACTGATTTTTGCTCGGGGCAGTGCAACATTGTGATTGACCGCCTGCAGGCCAGCCAGGACGAAGACAATGTAAGCCGGATGGCTGATTCGGTCGAAACCGCTTTTTTTGAAGGACACGGCTCCTGCATCATCAAAGTTTACGAAGGCGAAACGGTAACGGAGCAGACTTTTTCAAACCTGTTTGAAGCCGACGGAATGGAGTTCGAAGAGCCATCAGAGCACCTGTTCAGCTTTAACAACCCGGTGGGCGCGTGCACAACTTGCGAAGGCTATGGCAAAGGAATTGGCATTGATGAAGACCTGGTCATTCCGGATAAGTCGCTTTCCATTTACCAGGATGCGGTCGCTTGCTGGAAAGGCGACAGTATGCAAAAGTGGAAGCTGGAGCTGATTCAGCATGCCTCAAAATTTGATTTTCCCATACACAAACCGTATTATGAGTTGAACGACGAACAGCGTCAATTGCTGTGGGAAGGAAATCGTTATTTTGAAGGGCTGAATGCTTTTTTCAAGATGCTGGAATCGAACAGCTACAAAATTCAATACCGGGTGATGCTTTCGCGATACCGTGGAAAAACAAACTGTCCCGATTGCCGCGGAACCCGGCTAAAAAAGGAAGCCGGCTATGTTAAAGTTGCCGGACAATCCATTCAGGATTTGGTTTTAATGCCGGTCAATGAGCTGAAAGATTTTTTCAAACAGCTTGAGCTCAGTGAGCACGAGCAAAAAGTTGCTAAACGTATTTTAATTGAAATCAGTAACCGGCTCGATTTTTTATACGATGTTGGATTGGGTTACCTCACGCTGAACCGGCTCTCCTCTACCCTCTCTGGTGGTGAGTCACAACGCATTAACCTGGCCACATCGCTGGGCTCAAGCCTGGTTGGTTCGTTGTACATCCTGGATGAACCCAGCATTGGCTTGCACCCCAAAGACACCGAACGCCTGATTGGTGTCTTACGCAAACTCCAGCGAATTGGCAATACCGTTTTGGTGGTGGAACACGATGAAGAAATTATTCGCGCTGCCGACGAGATTATTGACATCGGCCCCGAAGCCGGTATTCATGGCGGGAAACTCGTTTTCCAGGGAGATCACAAACAATTGTTGCAGGCCAAAAACAGTTTGACCGCCGACTACCTCAATGGCACCAGAAAGATTGAACTACCCGAACGACGCCGAAAATGGAATAACTTCATTGAGATAAAGGGTGCCCGCGAAAACAACCTGAAAAACATCAGCGTGAAGTTTCCGCTGAACACGATGACGGTGGTCTCCGGTGTGAGCGGATCGGGAAAATCGACCCTGGTGAGCCGGATTCTATACCCGGCAGTAGCCAAGCTTCTTGGGGGCTATGGCGAAAAAACCGGGCAGCATGATACCATCACAGGCGACATGAAACGCCTGACTTCCGTCGAATTTGTCGATCAAAATCCCATTGGAAAGTCTTCTCGCTCCAACCCCGTGACCTACCTGAAAGCCTACGATGAAATACGCAAGCTGTATGCCGATCAGCAGGCATCGAAGTACCAGGGATTCAAACCCTCACACTTTTCATTCAACGTGGACGGCGGACGATGTGAAGAATGCCAGGGCGAAGGCGAAATCAAAGTGGAAATGCAGTTTATGGCCGACATTCATTTGCAGTGCGAAAGCTGCCATGGCAAACGATTCAAGGATGAAATTCTGGAAGTACAATTCAAAGGAAAGAACATTCACGACATCCTGGAAATGACCATCAACCAATCCATCGATTTTTTCGGGGAATGCAAAGGCAGCACCGAAAAAAAGATTGCCAAAAAGCTGCAACCCCTGCAGGATGTTGGGCTGGGCTATGTCAAGCTGGGGCAGAGCTCATCCACCTTATCGGGTGGAGAAAGCCAGCGGGTCAAACTGGCCGCATTCCTCGCCAAAGAAAAAGACTCGCCAGCCCTGTTTATTTTTGATGAGCCAACGACCGGGCTTCACTTCCACGATATCAAAAAATT
This sequence comes from Sunxiuqinia dokdonensis, assembly GCF_001270965.1. Taxonomy (GTDB): domain Bacteria; phylum Bacteroidota; class Bacteroidia; order Bacteroidales; family Prolixibacteraceae; genus Sunxiuqinia; species Sunxiuqinia dokdonensis. The sequence goes on from NZ_LGIA01000069.1 coordinate 26,228, forward strand.
GCTGGATTCGTTCAATGCCCTGATTTCACGTGGACACAGCATCATCATCATCGAGCACAACCTGGATGTCATCAAGTCGGCCGACTGGATTATTGACCTGGGCCCCGAAGGCGGAAAAAATGGTGGCCATGTACTGTTTGAAGGAACACCGGAAGAAATGATTAAAAATTCAAAATCATACACGGCACTTGCATTGGCTGAAAAATTGTAAATGCCCATTTGCGACCATCCGAGAATTGGCCTATTTTCTTTCAAACGAAAGAAAAATCGATATCTTTACACCCGCACAAATGCGTGAACACTGGAAGTTTAAACAGACGGTTTTAGAATTAGAATGTAGCCCGAAGAACACAACTTTCCAATAACAATAAATAAGTATCAAATGAATTTAAACAAACACACATTCAGCATTCCGGTCATGGGACTGGGATACACCATAGACACACCAGTCCGTGTGGCGCACTTCGGAATTTCGTCGGTCATTTCTTTGGTCGATGATATTTTGATGGAGAAAATGCGTGAATTTTACAGCCAGAAGTTCGACATTCCTTACCAAACAATTAGCAATAAGGTGGAAGACTTTCGGGCAAAACGCATTACGGCGTACCTGAATTTGGTCGATGAACTGGTCAACAGGAAATACGACGAGCTGGTTGAAAACCTGCACAAGAAGGAGGGCGAACTGGAAAAATATTTGGACATGCTCCCCTATTCCAAACAGATTCGCGAAAAATTCAACCATTTGCTGGAGAATAAAAGCCTGACCGATGTGAAAAACTGGCTGCGCACGACCTTGCGCCCGGGCAGTATCGATGTCAACATCATGACCAAGCTGGACAAGGCAAACTACCTGAACCGCGAACAACTACCGGTAGAATACAATGATGCACACGCTGCCCTGCGTGGATTTGCCAACAGCAAATTAAGCTCTTCGCTGGTGCTTTCGGCCGGAATGAACCCAAGATTGTACAGCTACCTTGAAAATTTCAGCGATTTTTATCCGGATGAAAATGGCCAGCTTCGCAAAAAAATCACCTTAAAAGTGAGCGATTTCCGTTCGGCTATGGTTCAGGGACGCTTTTTGGCAAAAAAAGGAATCTGGATTTCGGAATACCGCGTTGAATCGGGTCTGAACTGTGGCGGACACGCTTTTGCTACCCAAGGTTACCTGCTCGGCCCCATTCTACATGAATTCAAAGAAAAAAGACAAGAGCTGATTGACTCAACTTTCGAAGTTTATCAATCAGGATTAAAAGAAAAAGGACTGGAAGAACTGAGCCAGGCACCCGAAATAAAAATTACGGCCCAGGGTGGCGTTGGAACCAACGAAGAACACCAGCTGCTACTCGAAGAATACAATTTGGACAGCGTAGGCTGGGGCAGCCCGTTCATGCTGGTTCCGGAGGCCTGCAACATTGACGAGGAAAGCTTAAACCTGCTAAAAAATGCGGGAGAGGAAGATTTGTATTTGAGCGACGCATCGCCGCTTGGTGTGCATTTTAACAATGTGAGAGGTGCCAGCCAGCAAAAGGCCATTCAGAACTACCTGGATGAAGGAAAACCTGGTTTTCCCTGTACCAAAAAATACCTCATTTTCAACACCGAATACACGGAAATACCGATCTGCACCGCTTCAAAACAATACCTGAAAAAGAAATTGAAAGAAGTAGATGAATCGGAAATGACTCCAGATGAAAAGCTCTACAAAAAAAGCAAACTAACTGAAAAGGAATGCCTTTGCGAAGGGCTGACCAATTCCACTTACCTGGCCAACGGGCTGGAAACCGACAGCAAACGCACCGGTGTCAGCATTTGTCCCGGGCCAAACATTGCCTATTTCAAACAAGTGGTTTCGCTGAGGGACATGGTTGACCACATTTATGGAAAAATCAACTTGCTGAAAGGTGTCAAACGACCAAACTTATTTTTGAAAGAGTTGCATATGTATGTTGAATTTCTTGAGAACAGGCTGAAAGAGGCACGCGAAGCAGAGGACAAAAAACAACTGATTTATTTGCGGAAATTCCAGGCCAACCTGAAGGACGGAATCAACTACTATCAGGAGTTTTTCAAGAAATACGAAAACAAGCTTCAAGAAATGAAACGCGATGTTTTCAGCGAATTGGAAGGTTTCACTCAGAAACTGGAAAGAAACAACATCTAGTAAGGATTTCAAAACCTAAAGTAAACTAACAATGTCCGTTGAAGCCTATTCAACGGACATTGTTGTTTTCATCTCAGTCAAATTTTCTCCATTCCCTCGAGATAAAATAAGTCACAATCAAGGCCGAACAAGTGTCGGCAATGGGCATGGAAATCCAGATTCCGGTTAATTCCAAAAAATCAGGAAGAATATAAAGCAGCGGAATTAAGACGATGACCTGTCTCAGCAAAGTTAAGAGCGTGGCAATTTGCGCTTTTCCAACCGATTGGAAAAAGTTGCCCACCACCACCTGGAATCCAACCAAAGGCAAAGCCAACATGGCCAGGCGCAAGCCTTGTTTCCCAATGGTCAGCAGCTCAGGATCCGACGAATTGAATAGTCCGACAATCGCTTCGGGAAAAGCCTGAACCAGTACAAATGCCACCAACGAGATGACCGTTGCTGAAATCATGGCCAGGCGCAAGGTTTCCTTGACCCGGCTGCCGGCATTGGCGCCATAATTAAAGCCAATAATGGGCTGTGTGGCCATATTGATCGCCACGATCGACATCACAATCAGGGTGATCACCGAATTGATGATGCCCATGGCTCCAACCGCCAAATCGCCCCCAAAGCGAATCAGCTTGGTATTGATGAGCGCCTGCACCGCAGAGTTGGCCGTTTGCATAAAGAACGGGGCCATACCAATGGCCAGAATTTCGTTCATAATCGGCACTTCAATTCTGAAGTATTTGGGACGCAGTTTCACAATCGACCGGCTGCTTCGAAAATGAAACAGCACCCAAACCGTGAGCGCGATCATGGAGATGACCGTCGCATAAGCCGCGCCCTTCACCCCCAAATCGAACACAAAAATAAACAGCGGGTCAAGGACGATATTCAATCCCGCACTCAGAATCATGGAGTACATGGCAATCCGGGCATTCCCTTCGCTTCGAATCACATTATTCAGTGAAAAACCCACCACCTGAAAGACTGTGCCGAGCAAAATGATATTCAGGTAGTCGTTGGCATACTCAATGGTTTCGGGCGTAGCGCCAAACATTTCCAGCATGGGCATCTTTATGGCAAACCCAATCAGGGTAATCAGCCCCGATGCCAGGATCATCAATATAAAGCTATTCCCCAACACCCGTTCGGCCTTTTCCATGTCGCGGCGGCCCATGTTGATGGACACCAGCACGCCGGCGCCAATGCCAATCAGCATGCCAAAAGCCATCACAATCAACATGACCGGGAAAATCACCGACACCGCGCTCAGGGCCACGGCACTCACCCCCTGGCCAATAAAAATACGGTCGACAATATTGTACAGGGCATTCACAAACACCCCAATAAAGGCAGGTATAAAATATTTCAGCATCAGACGCGGAATACTCCCCTCGCCCAACTCTTTGGTTTTATCCATCAAAAAAAAAATTGTCTGCAAATGTACGGATTCGATTCAACAAATCAGCCATGGCGCCGTTCCCATTATTCTTCAGGAAATACTAAATTTGCAGCTTAAAGTAAATGCTCATGACCACAGAAAACTCAAAAAAGATCAGTATACGTACCGTCGAACGCCTAAATTCAGCCGATACAAGCCTGGCGGTTCAAGCCATTACGGACCTCAAGGAAACGGGAAATGTCAATTACATTCCGGTTTTGGTTGAGTTGTTACATACCTCCAGTGATCAGGAAGTGAAATCGCAGGTGCGCGTGCTGCTCGCCGAAATAAAGCAAACCGATGCCATTCCTTTGTTAATTCAGGCCATTGAGAATAAAAAATACGCCGGCGAACTACAACCATTGGTTTCGGCTTGCTGGGAAAACGGACTGGACTACAGCATGCACCTGTCGCTGTTTATCGATCTGGTGATTGAGCAGGAATTGCTGGTTGCCTTCGAAGCCTACACGGTGATTACCAACATGTCGGGAAAAATTTCAAAAGAAATTGTTGAAAAAGAAAGTCGCAAGCTGAAGGAAGCCATGCTAAAGTCGGATGACCAAAAGAAAGAACTCATGCACGATTTACTACATTTCCTTCCGGAGTTTGAAAGGGGAATCGAGCCCCAGGCCTACTAATCCTTAAAATAACAAACTGTGAATCGATTTGGAATGATCTTGATCCTTCTTGCGTTCACCAGCCTCCTTCATCCAGGCAAGGCTCAAGAGTTTATTGATATCCAGCGATACACCACGCCCATATTGCTCAATCCCTCATTCGTTGGAGCTACCCGTGGCGACCGACTGATGGTGACCCTGCAAAGTACCCGCCGCCAGGATACACAAGCTTTGGCAAAAATGGCCAGTCACGACTTTTTCATTCGGAAGAACTCGTTTGGCCTGGGCTTTTTGGGTGGGGTCCGCATGGATTATACCCAAGAGGTATTTGCACCATTTGCCGAAGCGTCCTACGCAAAATATCTTCCCGGGGCCAACCGGAAATATTTGGTTCCGTCGCTTACCTTCGGTTTTCAACAACCGCTACGCGAGCTGAGTACCTTCGTGTCGGAGCGCATCCGGCAATCGGGAAGCGGCACACCCATCGGCGGATTTTTTGGAACCACCGAGCTTGTTGCCGGGGCCGGTATCCTGTACTCCGACTACCATGGCTCGGTGGGAATTTCAAGTAAATTCAGACGATCGTACAAGAAAAATCCACAAACCGAGGACTTCAACACATCGATTTTTGACCTGCTGCTGCATGCCGAAAAGATTTTCACCTGGCACCAGCGCGGCTTGCTTTCGCGAAGCTTCCTGATCCGGCCCCGCGCGGTGCTGCACTACAGCAACGAGTTTGCGCAGGCCTTTGCCGAAGTCACCGTTCAGCGCAAGCAGTTTGAAGCCGGGCTCGGTTTTCTCCCAAATTTTGATACCGGGAACAGCCAGGTTTCACTTAACCTGGGCTACAATTTCAAGCTGTTAAAAGTGAATTACCTGGGAGCCATTTTAAACCAGCATGGCGAATTCAGCCACCCCATGCACAGTTTGACCATCTCCGTCATTTTTCCAGAGCTCACCCGTTTTGGCGAAGCTGTTCCGGCGCTGATCCGCAATCTTTGAACCTGCTCAATTGCTGTTTTGCAGCACGAACTTGCTTTCTATCTGCCAGTTTCAAACTTAAATGTTAATTTTACTGCCCGTTTAATCGAACAACCCAAAATCTGATCGTTGCGTGAAAAAGGCTTTCGTCGTCCTTATCCTACTAAATATCTGCATGCTGACCAATGGCCAGGATGCCAACTATTCACAATTTTACGCCAACCCACTCTATCTCAACCCAGGGTTTACCGGAACTTCGGCAGCGCCAAGGCTGGTTGTCAACTACCGCAACCAATGGCCTCAAAAAGGAAACACCTACGTCAATTACAGCTTATCGTGCGATCAGTATTTTAAAAAGATGAAAGGCGGAGACTGGGTGCGCAGTTTCAAAACAGCACCGAATTGAACGGGCTGATCGAAACTTCCTCAGGATACCTCTTTTATTCGCACCACGTTAAAATGAACGAGCGCCTTTTCTTTGATCTGGGTCTTCAGGTCGGCATGACGTATAAGAAATTGGATTACGGACGGCTCATCTTTCCGGACATGATTGATCAACTCACGGGCATTACTTTTCCCGGAAATGGCGAACAGCCCGAAAACGCAAGCCTGCTGTATCCTGATTTTGGGGTGGGTGCCCTTGGGCAATACGATGCTTTTTATTTTGGATTCAGCCTCATGCATCTCACCCAGCCGGATGAATCGGTTTTTGTGGGTGATCAGAAAGGCCGCCTGCCCATGAAAATCACCCTGCACGCCGGATCGCGAACCCGAAAGTGGCACCGCGGCTTGCTGTCGCGCGAATTTACCCTATCGCCAAACATCATTTACCAACAGCAGGGCGCATTCAAGCAAATCAACCTGGGCATGTATATCCTGGAAAAATCGCTGGCTGGCGGACTTTGGTACCGGCAAAACCTGGGCGTACAACCCGATGCGGTGATCGCCATGATTGGCATTATGAAAGACCGCTTCAAAATTGGCTACAGCTACGATTATACCTTGTCAAAACTATCGAATTACGCCAGCGGATCGCACGAATTTTCCCTGACTTTTTTCATTGGCGAAAAACACACCAACCGCGATGCACTGATGATTCCTTCGCTTTAAGCAAGCGGGAACTTGCTGGTCATTGGTGTTGCGAATGGAATTTGAAACTTGGAATTTCACTTTTTCGATCCAAACGGAGCAAACCGATATTGAAAGCTAAACTGAATATCGGGGGCGTTATTCACCAAAAACAAATCTTCGCCACAATAAATATTGAATTCGTTGCCGTTTTTCTGAAAGCCGAGGATAAAATAAGTTTTCAGCGAAAAATGGTACAAAGATGCGGGCGTAATTTTCGACAAATAGAATTCCTGCGAAATCGGTTCACCTTCCCAAACATCGCCTTCTTCCAATACGTCCACGCCAATTTCGTAGTATCCGGTTTGATCCCACGAAAATGAATTGCCTTTCATTAAAGGATCCTGATAATTCAGCAATAAACCAATCACCACCGTATTTTTCTTTTGCGACATCAGGTTTAGGGCCAGCAAACTTCGGCCATGTTTGCGGTACTTCCAATCGATTGCCCGAATGCCATCGCCCACTTTCAGCGCGCGTTGGTCAGTGATTACGCCATCAATGGCCCAGGTCAAGCTGCTTTTAGGCCCCAGCCTGAAATCGTTTCGAATGCCAGCTGAAAATCCTGGAATAATATAGCGGTGAAGCTCATTCAGCGGGATAGACAGGTGAGCCCCGACTTGCGTATCGACATGCCATTTTTCGGTCTTTCGGCTCAAAAGCTGACGATAATAGTGGGCATCAACAATGGAGGTAAACACGTCGCCTTTGTCTTTCCGAAACGACTTACCCGTTTCATCATCAAACTGAATGGATGCCCGGTTGAATGGAAATAAACGCCGTCCGTAGTTATCTTCGATGGCAAAGTTGGAATGAAACGCCTCGATGAAGCTGTCGCTCACCAAAAAGGTAAGCGGCGATTGCCCTCCCGACAACTGGTGAACATTGAAATTTACAATGAAACTGTGTTTGCTGGTCCAGGTATTGAGGTATGAAAACTTTAGATGGTGCAACACCCCGTCCGACTGAAACAACTTATCCTTTGTTTCAATGTTCATGGCTTCGAAATACTCCGGACGCCACGACATGTAAATATCTTTCAGCTCATTTTGCTGGCTGCCCGTCAGGTTTTGCGGATATAAAAAGCGGGCTTGCGGGTGCCAGACGTTGGCCATGGTATAACCGATAGACAGTTGGTGTTTCCGGGGGCTTGCCGAAGGAAAATAAAACGGCAGATCGAGGGCAAAGATGCCAATCGGGCTTTCGGGATTGATTTCAGGATAATAGATGGGAACCTGCAGGACTTCTTCAAAATCATTTTCTGACTGGCAAAAGGCAGGAGCAAAACCATAGCCGACCAACAACAAAAAGATGATTAATCGCTCCCCCATTTTTCTCATTTTCAACTTTAGCCAGCTAATTTAGAATTTTACACAGAAAGTGACAACCGGCTGAAAATCTTTTCAGAATATTTAACGATTGAAACGGATACCCAGACACAACCAACGAATTATTCGATTCAGGATTAAACAGGCGCGAATCATTTCATGAAAAACGATCGTAAGCTTCGGGTAAAATTCCTTTTTTTTGATGAACTTTGAGGCCAATGAAATCAGAAAAAATCCACCAAAACGACTTCATTGTCAACAGTTGGGAAGAGTTGTGCGAAGAAGTGTACCGCGATTCATGGAAACCACACCTGACGCGATACCGATCGGATTATGCATTTCGCGGATTGTCGGATGCCGGCTACGAACTAAAAAACAGCTTTCTGCGCAACTGTGGACAGCGTCCCGAACTGGAATATCACCTGCTACGGAATTTTCGCAAGTACAGTATTTCCAAAGACGCCCAGCTGACGGCTTCGTTCTGGCGATCACTGGTCATGGCGCAACACCACGGACTCCCCACCCGCTTGTTGGACTGGACTTATTCGCCCTTTATTGCCATGCATTTTGCCACGGCCAATACCGAAAAGTTTGATTTGGACGGCGTGATTTGGAAAGTGGATTTTGTGAAAGTAAACCGACTGGTTTCCGAACCGCTCAACCATTTGCTGCGCGAAGAAAGATGCAATGCGTTCACCATCGAAATGCTGGAAGAAAGCATCATGTCCTTGTCTGACTTCGACAAAAAACTAAACAAGGAGCAAGTCATCTTTTTCGAGCCACCCTCTATCGATCAGCGCATTGTAAACCAGTATGCTTTCTTTTCGGTGATGACCCAGCCCACAAGCATCATGGACGAGTGGTTGGTCGATCATCCTGAACTCTACCGAAGGATTATCATTCCAAAGGAATTGAAATGGGAGGTGCGTGACAAGCTCGACCAGGCCAACATTACCGAGCGGGTGCTGTTTCCCGGGCTGGACGGACTGGCTACCTGGCTAAAGCGGCACTACAAACCAGCCACCAATGACCTGGCCGGCGAATAAAACCAGCCTATAAATACTTCTTCAAACTGTGACTAAAAGCACTGTTTTCGTTGGAAACGGCTTTTCTGAAATGAGGTTTTAGCTCATCGGGGCCATTTTCAACCAAGTAGGAAAAAGAGGTGAAGTTCAGCAAGTCCAAATCATTATAATCATTGCCAATCCCAAAAGTCATGTAGTGATGGATGTCTTTCTGTTCGCATAAAAATTTGACGGCGTTCCCTTTCGATACGTCTTTGTGAAAAATTTCCATCCAAATGTAGTCGGTATCCAAAGGCGAACTGGTGCGTACTACTTTAATGTCGTCAAACTGACTTTCCAGTTGCTGCTTCATCATCAGGAACGCGTCCGGCTCATTTGGGAAAATAACCAGAAACTGGCAGGCATCATCGGTTAGCTTCTGTTTTATTGGCAGCAGTTCGGACGCCGAATTGTGAAAGTCGAAATACCGCTCAAATTCCTCGCACAACTTTTTCCCCCGATAATACCAACACCTGAAATTATCTGGAACCGCGCGGAACAGATGGAAATTCATGTCTTTTTCAACAAAAAACTGAATGATGTCATTCGCGGTTTCCCGATTCAGGTTTTGGCGATACACCAGCTCGCGTTTGTTCCAGTCGTAAATACCGGCTCCCGACGAAAAAGCCACATAATCGAACGGCAAATGATCAGGCAATACTTCCTGTACTTTTTTAAAGTTCCGGCCAGTCGCCACTACCCGAATCACTCCCCGCTGACCCAAAAGCTCCAGCATTTGCAGGTCTTCTTCACTAATCGACTTATCATTTTTCAAAAAGGTGCCATCCAAATCGGTGGCCACCAAACGAATATCTTTCATACTTTTCAATCCAATAACTGATAACTACTCATTTGCACCGGAGCATTGAGCGACGGCAACACCTTTTCGAGTAAAATACCTTCGTTAGCTTTGTGATTATGCCCAAAGGTTGCCCGGACTCCCAGCGAAATAAACTGCACCGCCCGGTCTAGTGCGATGGGCAAACTGTCGCCCTGCAACAGCGACCCAACCATGACACTGGAAAAAGCATCGCCGGTGCCCGGATAATGCGCCGGAATATAATCGCAGCCCACCCGCCAAAAGCGGTGATCTGTTTTATTAAACGCCACAACCGACGTATTGTTATTTTTCGTTTGATCGGGCACACTGGTGATAATCACTTTCTCGGGACCCATTTCTGCCAGGCGAAGAGCCCATTCCTTCAAGGCTTTCAGCTCAATATCGGGATTGTGTTTTTCGCCAAGCAAGTAGGCTGCTTCCGTCAGGTTTGGGGTAATCATATCGGCCAGGGTGACCAACTTTTTCATTTTGGCCACCATCGCGGGCGTGTAGGCCGAATACAGCCTGCCGTTGTCGCCCAAAACCGGATCGACCACCACCAATGGTTTGTTGCCTGAAAAATCGTGTATAAAACGGGCCACCGTATCCACTTGTTCTGCTGCGCCCAGATAGCCCGAGTAAATGGCATCAAAACTAAGCTCCAGCTTTTTCCAATGATCAATCATGGGTTGCAGGTGCGGACTCAAATCAACAGCATGAAAATCGTCGAACGCACTGTGCGACGACAATACGGCTGTTGGCAACGGACAAACCTGAATGCCCATCGACGAAAGAATAGGAATAACCACTGTTAAGGAAGCGCGTCCAAAACCACTTAAATCATGAATGGCAGCCACTTTGGGAACTGGATTTCTCATGTAAATCTCCTCTTTTGATGATTCGGATTCAAATTTAATCAATTATTGGGGACTGAATGGCTGACCACACTATTTCATAAAAAACCACTAATCATTTTGCCCACGCGTTTCGGGGTCTTTGACCATGAATTTTCCCTGTTCAGCGAAAATTGTTTCATCCGCTCAACCAGAATTATACATTTATCCTGTAATTTATATCTTTGTATGCTTTCAAAAAAAATGAAAGAACATGAAACGAACATGTTGCTCCACACACAAACACGAATGAAAATAATTTTCAGCAACATGTGAGTTCCATCAGACCATTAAAAAACAAATTACTTACTGATGAAATTGATCATTGACCACCAGAGTCCGGTTCCGCTGC
>NZ_LGIA01000070.1 GCF_001270965.1 Sunxiuqinia dokdonensis
TTGATGCCGGGAAAGCGTGGAGCAATCACTGCTTCAATTTGTTTGATATCGGTACTTTTGTAGAATCTGCCAAATCCTTTGAGCGCTTTGAATTCGAGCTTTCGTTGCGGAACCAGGTTTTCGAGAACCTCCGATTTGACAGCGATCACCAGTTCATCTTTCAGTTGAAGGTTAAACTTTCCTCGTCTGGTGTCAATAACTTCATTTCCTCTTTTAATCGAATGAATAATAATATCTTTGAGTTGGTGTGTTCGCCCGTTGGTAATCTCTTCTCCGGCCAGCGAGCTATTTGGAGGCAGGGTTGCATCCAGAAAGTATTCTTTGTAATCGAGGCTGTCGCGTTTGTTGTTGTCTTTTTTTCCCGGAAGTATCCGATGTCCGATAAACGCCAGATAAAGAAAGCCAGCGAGTGCAATCCATATTCCAACTTTTCCCAGTTCGAACATAAACAGGCCGTTGAAACCGTTTTCCAGCATCAGCCCGTGTACCACCAGGTTGGTCGATGTTCCAATCAGTGTGCATATGCCTCCCAGGATGGTCGCGTACGAAAGTGGAATTAAAAATTTTTGGGGGGAAAGATTCATCTTTTCAGCCCAGTTTTTAATCATGGGGGCAAAAATGATGACAACCGGGGTGTTGTTCAAAAATGCTGAAATAACGGATGCCGGGAGCAAAACCTTAAACAAGGTAACCGGCATTTTGCCACGTCGTTTGGGCAAAAACGCACGGGCAACAATGTTCAATGCACCGGTGTGTCGAACTCCTTCACTCACCAAAAACAAAACTGCTACCGTGAGCATTCCTTTGTTTGAAAATCCAGCGAGACTTTGTTCTGTCGTAATAATTCCTGCTGCCATTAGAACAACCAAAGCAGAAAAAAGCAACAGCCCGGGTCTCATCCAGTCGTTGATCAGCGCTATGATCATTACTATAATAACAGCAATAACAAAGTAGCCTTCAAAAGTCATTCAAGGTGATTTTTTAGGCAAATGTAAGTTTATTTGCTGTACCTCCTATGGAGATAAATACTTATTCAAGCGAATGCCGCAGGATGTGATTTTTTTTCGGACTTCTATGTCGTTCATATTCTATGGCTTATTTCGGACGTATCTGTTTTTTTAAGATTTTGGAGGATTTTTCTTTTGGTTTTCAGGTTGAAAAACATATTTTTGCACCGCCTTTAAACAAAAAGGCAACCTACAGGATGACTCAGTAGCTCAGCTGGTAGAGCACATCCCTTTTAAGGATGGGGTCCTGGGTTCGAGCCCCAGCTGAGTCACACTTCAAGACAACAAAAAACATCAAAAGCGCTTAAATCGAATGGTTTAGGCGCTTTTTTATTTTGCGGGAGATCTAAAAACACGCATAGAATCGCAAAGTAAACGAGACCATATCGAGACCTATCCGAAGAAAACCGCCAATAGGTCTCGGTAATCGATGTAATTTCCTAATGATCAATTCATTTTGAGTTAATTTGTTTCGTTTTGGTGCTTGGATATGTGACCCCAAGCAGGTAGCTTTAAATAGGAAAACGAGACCATTTTTTAATCAAAAAATGAGTTGAGTTACGAGAGTGACCGTCAATATACAAAACGGATAATTTTGGGATGTAAGTTTCAGACATAAAAAAAGAGAAACATCATGATGATATTTCTCTTTTCGTGGGCGATGAGGGATTCGAACCCCCGACCCTCTGGGTGTAAACCAGATGCTCTGAACCAACTGAGCTAATCGCCCGAATGTTTTCTGAACTCACCTCCTTTTCAGAAAGGCGTTGCAAATATAAATCCTTTTTTCGCACTGCCAAAAGAAAAAATTAAAATTTTTAAGAAAAATAATCGGCCACCACAAAGGTGCTGCCTCCTATAAAAATTAGGTCTTCGGGTTGAGCTTGTGACCGAGCTTTTGCAACTGCTTCAGGAACAGAATCGATTACTTGTCCACGAAGCCCAAAAGTGGCTGCCTGAGCCGCCAGATCAGGGGCTGGAAGTGCCCGGGGAATTTTTGCCTGCGTGAATAAATAGTTTGCTTCCTTTGGTAAAACGGCCAGGGCTTGATCCAAATTTTTGTCATTCACCATGCCCAAAACGAAGTGAAGGGCCTTCCAGGGCGTTGCTTCAATTTGAGCCGCCACGTCGGTTAGGCCCGCTGCATTATGCGCCGTATCGCAAACCATGAGCGGATTGTTGCCAACCACTTCCCACCGTCCTCGCAGCCCAGTGTTTTTTGAGGCATTTGAAAAACCTTCGTAAATCGCTTTGTTTTCAATCGTCCATCCTTTTTCCTGGAGCAGCTCAATCGTTTTTAACACACCCGCCGCATTCTTACGTTGGTAGTTTCCCAGCAAATCCATTTTCAAGTCGGGATAGGCCAGTTGTCCGATTTTATTGAAATAAAAAACTTGCTTCCCTTCGGGCAAACGCATGGAATAGCCCGATTGAAACTGCTGGTCGGCAAAGTAAATGGGACTTTGCTTTTCGCGGGCGGTTGCTTCAAAAACATGATTGTACATGTTGTTTGATTCAGAAACGACAACAGGGATCGATTCTTTAATAATGCCGGCTTTCTCAAGGGCAATCTTTTCAATTGTATTCCCGAGAAGAGCTGTGTGGTCGAGGCTGATGTTGGTAATGAGCGATACTTCGGGCCGGATGATGTTGGTAGAGTCCAGCCGGCCGCCAAGCCCCACTTCAATCATGGCGATGTCGACCTTTTGATTTCGGAAATAGTCAAAAGCCATGGCCACAGTTATCTCAAAAAATGAGGGTTCGAGCTGTGCCGTTTCATTCATTTTTATGAATTGATCAACAAAAGCAACTACGGCTTCTTCCGATATCATTTCTCCGTTAATTTTTATTCGTTCGCGGAAGTCAATCAAATGGGGCGAAGTGTACAAGCCAACTTTATAGCCTGCTTCCTGCAATACAGAAGCCAAAAGATGCGAGCTTGAGCCTTTGCCGTTAGTTCCGGCTACATGCACACTTTTAAAATTGCGATGCGGAAAGCCGAACAGCTCGTCCAAAACCAATGTATTTTCCAGGGTGTCCTTATAAGCAGCAGGTCCCGTGCGCTGATACATAGGCAAGCGGGTATATAGAAAATCGAGGGTGTGTTTATAACTTGTCATTCTGAATCAGATATTTACTGTAAAATTCTTTTTAGTGTTGATAACATTCGTTCTGCTTTGTTGTCGCATTCAGCTTTCGATCAGCTATTTTTTTTACATTTAGCAAAAGCAAAACCTAACGCTATGGCAACATCTAAGAAGGCAAACACCAAAGTATTTGTACTTGATACAAATGTTATTCTGCACGATCACACGTGTATTTACCAGTTCAAAGATAATGATATCATTCTTCCATTAACGGTTTTGGAAGAGCTCGACAAATTTAAGCGTGGAAACGATCCGATCAACTTTCAGGCGCGCGAATTTGTGCGAATTTTGGATGGAATTGTCGGCGAGAAACTGTTCAACGGTGGAATCCAGTTGGGCGAGGGCATGGGGAAACTGATCATCGCAACGGGCAAGCCCTTTACCGACGCCATGAAACAATCTTTCAAAGATGATATTCCGGACCACCGGATTTTGGCTGTGGCTGAGTATGTAAAAGCTTCCAATCCTGATCGTTCAACCATCCTGGTTTCAAAAGACATTAATTTGCGGATGAAGGCGAAGTCGCTGGGACTCATGTCTGAGGATTACCAGAATGACAAGATCAAGGATCCGCAGGTTTTCGAAAAAAGCATTACGGAGATTGAAACCTACAAAGATCAACTGATTGAGCGATTGTACAACGAAGGATCTTTCCCGATGGCTGAATCTGAGATTGACGGCAAGCCAGTTCCCAATGAATATTTTATTCTGAAGGGAAACAAATCGAGCGTTTTGGCTCGTTTCGACAGTGGTTCGCAGCGCATTGTCCGGATTGAAAAGCGCGTGGCTTACGGCATCAAACCACGCAATGCCGAGCAAACCTTCAGCATCAATTCTTTGCTGAATCCCGATATTAAACTGGTGTCGCTCACCGGGAAAGCAGGTACCGGGAAAACCTTGCTGGCGCTGGCCGCAGCGTTGGAACAGAACAAGCAGTACGAACAAATTCTGCTGGCACGTCCCATTGTCGCCTTAAGTAACCGCGACCTGGGTTATTTGCCGGGCGATGCTACGGAAAAAATCAGCCCTTACATGCAACCGCTTTTTGATAACCTGTCGGTGATTAAACATGCGTTTAACCCGCGTAGTCAGGAGTACATGAAAATTGAGGAGTTGCTGAAGGAAGAACGGTTGCTGATTACGCCGCTGGCTTATATTCGCGGACGCAGTTTGTCCAATGCTTTCTTTATTGTTGATGAAGCTCAAAACCTGACGCCCCACGAAATTAAGACGATTATTACCCGCGCGGGCGAAGGCACCAAAATGGTGTTTACGGGCGACATGCAGCAAATCGACTCGCCTTACCTCGATATGAAGTCAAACGGACTGGCCTACATGACCGATAAAATGCGCAGTCAGGAACTGTTTTCGCATGTCAACCTGGTGAAAGGCGAACGCAGCTATTTGGCTGAGTTGGCGAGTGATTTGTTGTAGATCGACTCAATTGGCTTACTGATCGGATGACTTTAAGTCATCCGATCAGTAAAAACATGTCCGCTTTTTTGAACCGATCGCGCTTTTGATGCCCGCGGCATCGGATGTTTATAGGAACACAGAATCAGGGAGAGATGCGATCCCGGATGGGATCGAACGGCTCGCTTCCTTGCCGCTTTTTTATAAACCTATAAATCCGCTGGATTTGAAATTGAAATATCGTTGGGTGACTACGAAGCTTGATCCCTATTTTTCGTAGAGATCCCGATCTTCATCGGGATGACGACTGAGGGCTGATGCTACATTAAAAGCTGGTGCTAGCTTATTGATCCGATAACTCGATTCATCCGATCAATAAAAAAGCGAACTTATGACCGCTATTTCAAATAATATTTTTAATTTCAAAAGCCTTTTAAGCTAGTTCTCTGGAAAAAAATAGACATTGTTGACAATTCGACATCATAGGTGTTGTTATACTTCCAATCATGGGGGTATAACAACACCAAATAATTTGCTAAAAGAGAAATAACATCCATATTTGATGCACACTAATTGAACTAAACCCCGCTATG
>NZ_LGIA01000071.1 GCF_001270965.1 Sunxiuqinia dokdonensis
TAAAATACTAGAACGTTATGGGCAAGGCAAAATTGGCACATCTCAGATGTCGAAAAACTACATTTCAATTGAAAAGTAGTACTTTTACGTAGATTGATTTTTAAAATTTGATATGAAAAAGCTTTCGATAAAAGATGAATTGACCGATTTCTTACTTTACTCTGCACCAGATGGAAATGTAAAAGTAGAAGTTATTTTAAACGAAGAAACAGTTTGGCTATCTCAAAAATCTATAGCACAATTATTTGGAGTGCAAGTACCTGCAATTAGTAAACATTTAAAAAATATATTTGAAACAGGAGAGCTTGATGAAAATTCAGTTATTTCCATTTTGGAAACAACTGCTGCAGACAATAAGACATATCAAGTTAAATACTTCAATCTCGATGCTATAATTTCTGTAGGTTATAGAGTAAATTCAAGACAGGCAACTAAATTTAGAATATGGGCAACTAATACTCTTAAAGAGTACATCATCAAAGGTTTTGTGATGGATGATGAACGATTAAAAAATGGTCGTTACTTTGGTAAAGATTATTTCAAAGAGTTATTAGAGAGAGTTAGGTCAATTCGAGCAAGTGAGCGAAGAATTTATCAACAGATTACAGATATATTCGCAGAATGTAGCATTGACTATGATCCAAAATCTGAAATAACTCAGAAATTTTACGCAACAGTTCAGAATAAATTTCATTTTGCAATTCACGGACATACCGCAGCAGAAATAATTTATGATAATGCAGATGCTGACAAAGAGTTTATGGGATTAAAAACTTGGAAAAATTCACCTGATGGAAGGATTTTAAAATCAGACACTAATATCGCAAAAAACTATTTAACAGAACCTCAAATAAAAAGTTTAGAGCGCACAATAAGTAGCTACTTTGATTATATTGAGCGGATTATTGAAAATAGGAACGCATTTACAATGGAGCAATTCTCTGAGAGCGTAAATAAATTTCTTGATTTTAACGAGTATAAAGTGCTTGAAGGGAAAGGACAGATTTCTGCGAAACAGGCAGAGCAAAAAGCATTTTCGGAATATGATCGATTTAATAAGACACAAAAAATTGAATCTGATTTCGATAGAGCAATAAAAATGCTAGGAAAGAAAAATAAGAAAAACTAAAAAAGCCCAGCCCATAACATTTTGTATATTCCATAGGGGTTTCAGCGATTTTCGGGCGTTCCAGCTCTTATCAAATTAAAGCGTAACGGTCGACAGTGACGCTCTCCGAAATCCCCTACGTAACATACAATTTACCGTTAGGTGCAAGCTAAAAAAACCAATAATATAAACGACATGACTAATGAATTTATTAATATTCTGGATTTTGCAATGGTCTTAAAAATTCTTATTGCTGTTGCAGGAGTTGTAATTTTTATTCTAAGTCTACGCGCTATAATTCGAGCAAAATCATCAAAGTCTTGGAACACAACGAGTGGAGAGATTATAGAATCCAAATTTATTGAATTTGGTTCCTCTGGCGATTCTGAAAGAATTTATGGTGCAAAAATAAAGTATAAGTACGTAGTTCAAGGGACTGAGTATATGTCCCGACGAATATATTTTGGTAGCTCATTACTGAGTAATTTCAAACGTTGGAATGGTTTAAGATATGCAAGAAAGTTCCCGAAAGGAGAAAAAGTGACTGTGTACTTTAATAGACTAAATAGCAAAGTGAGTGTTTTAGAACCTGGGATTCGGTCGGAAATAATTTTCACATCTGCGATTGGAATCATAGTCTTCCTCTTTGGCTGTTATCTTCTGACTAACCCTTCTGGATTATTTACTTAATAAATGATTAAAGCCAGCACCTAACATATTGTAATATGGCAGGCGGGGGTCGTCTCGGTTTGACAAGTCAAACCAGTGTTGCCACCTCCTTGCGGGTCTGACAGGATTTCTTCCAGAAATCCCGCCCGACCACATACAAGTGACCGTTGGGCGCTATATCCTTTTGCATAATAGGTAAGCTTTTTGTTGGCTTAAAAAACAAAAAAAATTAAAGTTTCCAACGCACTTTATCGATTTGATTATTTAGTTGGGTTGTGAATTGATTTATGATTTTGAATGTAAGTGAGGATTTGAATTGCCAGACGCTCAAATTATTTAAAAATAGAATCTTCTGATATTGCCAACAAAAAATAAAATTAGCTTTTAAAATAGTCCAACGCGCTAACTTATTAATAGGATAACTTATTAATAAGACAACATATTAATTGATACGAAAATATTGCATTAGAAGATTACCTATAGAGCACTTTTTTACAGATTACTGTGGTTAAGTAGATTAATGTTAACAGAAAATGAATTATAAAGCATCTTCATTATTTAGATTATTAATCGTTTAGTATTCTGATATTTTGAAATAATAAATTATAAAAGGCCAACGCACATTGATTTTAAATAAGAAACAAAGTGTTAACCGAAATTTTATAGCAATAAAGAAAAGCTAATTTTATTTACAGCATGGATTGATACGAATAAATACAGCGCCCAACACGCCATCATAATACATTGCGCGTGAGGTTATTGAGGTTGGTTGGATTAGGAGATTTGGCAAAGATAATTAACTTTGTGGAAGAACGAAAAAGCGCAACGTATCATATGGCCAATCCGTTATGGCTAATTGAAAAAATTCGCTGCAAATTCCTAAATTCAATTCAAAATCAAATGATTTTATGATTTTGGGATTTTCTAAAACCGATTGGATTACGACAAAAAATAAGTATTTTTGGGTAAACGATTTGTGATGAGTACAGTTGAATTAAGACATATAATAACAGAACATCTTTCTCACATTGATGATGCATCTTTTCTGAAAGCTATCAAGACAATTATTGAATCAAAAGTTTCTGAGGGAGAATATAAATTAAGCGATTTTCAGAAAAAAAGAATTGATTCTGCAAGGAATGAATTAAAACAAAAAAAGACTATCTCACACAACGAGTTACAAAAAGAGATTGACCAATGGCTAAATACAAAATAGAATGGTCAACTGACGCAAAATCTGACTTATTCGACATTCTCGATTTCTATATCCAGAGAAATAAAAGTGCAACATACAGCAAAAAATTAAACACTGAGATTGATAAAAGCATCAAATTGATTTCTCGTAATCCTCTAATTGGGACAAAGACTGATTACGACACTGTTAGAGCACTAATTACCGGAGATTATCAAATTATCTATGAAATCTTTGATCAGTTACTTTTGATTATTATGATTTGGGATTGCCGACGAGATCCTGATGATAAAAGGATTGGGAAAAGAATAAAATAACAACTAGCCATAACATTTTATAAATTCCATGGCGGTTTCAGTGGTATGCGAGCAGCGGATTCCCGCTCAATCTCTCGTCCGTACCCGGACAGAGATTCACACGCAATCCGCCACGTAACTTATAATTTTCCGTTGAACTAAACCCCGCT
>NZ_LGIA01000072.1 GCF_001270965.1 Sunxiuqinia dokdonensis
AGTTCGTTGAACACTCTCTAAACATTTTTTGCCGGCAGGGCACCACGGTTTCCGAAACGCGATTTTCAGCTTTGTATCGACTGGCTCCACACTTCCAGGGCTTCTTTGCCCCTTTGAAGACGTGCTCTTTGGTGGCCGGAAACAATAAATTGTTGTTGAAATGCTCAGGCGAACACTTGAAACACGCTACGGAGTGCTTGAAACACGCTCCCGAGCAGTTGAAACGCTCAGCCGACAAGTTGGAATACAAAAACGGATAGTTGAAACGCTCAGCCGACAAGTTGAAACACAAAACCGGGCAGTTGAAACCCTCAGCGGAGCACTTGAAACGCATTTCCGGGGCATTGAAACGCGACTTTTTTGCCTGGGAGAGCGTTTGAAGCTGTTTTTTCGGTATTCGGAGTACTCTTTTGAGCGTTCCAGGCCCTCTTCTGACCATTCCAACGACTTTTCCTTGCGTTTGAAGGCCTCGGACGACCATTTCAAGGATCATTTCCCGTTATCAAAGAACTTTTGGGGTCGATTCAATCGCGCCCGGATTCAGTTTTACCTTTCGGAATTGTTTCCAAACCGCCAGTTTTTGCTTTCTCACGAATCTTTGCTGCTTTTGAGGTGCAATCGCGCGGCAGCGGCGGGTCGATTGCTTTTAATTGTGCCTTTCGCTTCGAGTGAAACCCGTACCCAGTACAAGAGCTGCACTAATTTTTTTGCTACCTTTGGGGCGCGAAAAATTATTATCATGGAACTGAATTTATTGACTGCTATTACACCGATTGATGGTCGCTACCGATCAAAAGTAGAAAACCTGCAAAACTATTTTTCCGAGTATGCCCTGATTAAGTACCGGGTACTGGTTGAAGTGGAGTATTTTATCGCTTTGTGCGAATTGCCGCTGCCACAGCTGGCCGGCTTTGACCAGCAACTGTTTGGGAAGTTGAGACAAATTGCCGCCGATTTTTCGGTTGACGATGCCCAACGGGTCAAGGACATCGAAAAGGTGACCAACCATGATGTAAAAGCTGTTGAATATTTTTTGAAAGAGGAGTTTGATAAGCTCGGCATTCAGGCCTACAAGGAGTTTATTCACTTTGGGCTGACATCACAGGATATTAACAATACGGCAGTGCCCAAGTCCATTCAAGATGCCCTGGACAACGAATATTACCCGGCCATCAACGATTTGACAGACACGCTGGATGAGTTGGCCGATGAATGGAAAGACGTTTCAATGCTTGCCAAAACGCACGGGCAGCCGGCTTCGCCAACCAGCCTGGGCAAGGAGATCCGGGTGTTTGCGGAGCGGATCAAAATTCAGCTGGAGCAGCTCAAGTCGGTGACCTGCGATGCCAAGTTTGGCGGGGCCACCGGTAATTTCAACGCGCACCAGATTGCCTATCCCGAAATTAGCTGGAAGGCGTTTGGAAATCATTTCCTGAAAAAATACCTGGGGCTGGAAAGGGCACAGTACACCACGCAAATTGCCAATTACGACAATCATGCGGCTATTTTCGACGCCCTGAAACGCATCAATACCATCATCCTTGATTTGGACCGCGACTTGTGGACTTACATTTCGATGGAATATTTCAAACAAAAAATTAAAGCCGGCGAGGTGGGGTCTTCGGCCATGCCACATAAAGTCAATCCCATCGATTTTGAAAATTCAGAAGGAAACATCGGGATTGCCAACGCTTTGCTGGAACACCTGGCGGCGAAGTTGCCGGTTTCACGCTTGCAGCGCGACCTGACCGACTCCACGGTTTTACGCACCATCGGCATGCCTTTGGGCCACACCTTGATTGCCGTGAGTTCGACCTTGAAAGGCTTGGGCAAATTGCTGCTGAACAAGGAAGCCATTGATGCGGATTTGGAGAAAAACTGGGCCGTGGTGGCCGAAGCCATTCAAACCATATTGCGTCGCGAAGCTTATCCGAACCCCTACGAGGCCTTGCGAAACCTGACACGTACGAACAAAAAAATGAGCCAGGAAGTCATTCATGAGTTTATTGATACGCTGGAAATTAGTGATGAACTGAAAGCGGAACTCAAAACCATTACGCCACATAATTATACCGGCATTTTTAGTTAATCCGGTCAATCAAAAGAGATTGTAACATGAAAGACCTTTTTGCCCTGCTCAAGCGCTTTGTTCCTCCTTACCGGGGAAAGGTAATTCTGAACATCGTGTTTAACTTTCTGGGGGCTTTGTTTGGGGCATTTTCCTTTGCCATGCTGATTCCAGCACTCGGAATTCTGTTCAACACCCAGGAATTGGTGACCGAAAAGCCGGTGCCCGATTCATTTAGCCTCGATGGCGCTTTGGAGCTGTTCAATTATTACATCAGCCAGGTGATTCTGACCTCGGGAAATGAGCGTGCCCTGATTTACATTGGCATTTTCATCATCATCATGGTTTTTCTGAAAGTAGGATTCACTTACCTGGCCAGCTTTGTGATGGTTTACCTCCGCAATGGTGTGGTTCGTGACATTCGTGCGCAAATGTATCGCAAGATTTTGCAACTACCGCTGGGCTTCTTTTCCGATGAGCGCAAGGGCGATATCATGGCCCGCATGACGGGTGACGTGCAGGAAGTGGAGAACTCGGTGATGAACTCGTTGGAGATGCTGTTCAAAAACCCCGTCATCATCATTATCTCCTTGCTGGCCATGCTTTATATGAGCTGGTCGCTCACGCTGTTTGTGTTTGTGTTGTTGCCCATTGCCGGTTACATTATTGGCCGGGTTGGCCGAAGCCTGAAAAAAACCAGCTTGAAAGGGCAGGACAAAATGGGCGATATCCTGTCAATTACCGAAGAAGATATTTCGGGTCTACGTGTGATTAAGGCCTTCAATGCCGAAGAAAAAGCCTACAAGCGCTTTGACCGCGAAAATGATGCCTACCTGCACATTATGAATAAGTTGATGTGGCGACGATTTTTGGCACATCCCATGAGTGAGTTGCTGGGAACAATGGTCATTATTATTGTTTTGTGGTACGGCGGCGCCTTGGTTTTAACCAATGAAAGTTCGCTGTCGGCGCAGGCCTTTATTGGCTACCTGGTTTTCTTTTACAGCATCATTAATCCGGCAAAAGCGTTTTCTACCGCTCTTTATAGTGTTGAGAAAGGGCTGGCTTCGATGAGCCGAATTGACCGGATTTTAAGCCAGGAAAACAACATCAGGGACCAGGCTGATGCAAAAAGCAAAACCAATTTTAACCACACAATTGAATACCGCGATGTGAGCTTCAAATATGTTAATGAAAAGGTTTTGAATCATGTCAATCTTGAAATTAAGAAAGGGCAAACTATCGCCTTTGTTGGTAAATCGGGTTCCGGAAAAACCACACTGGTTGACTTGCTGCCACGTTTCTGGGATGTGTCCGATGGAAGTATCCAAATTGACGGCACCGATATCCGTGATATCAAACTGCACGATTTGCGCAACTTGATGGGCAATGTGAACCAGGAGCCCATTTTGTTTAACGACTCGTTTTATAACAACATTGCTTTTGGAGTCGAAAACGTGACAGAGGAGGCAGTGATTCAGGCAGCGAAAATTGCCAATGCGCACGAATTTATTGTGAAAACGGAGAATGGCTACCATACCAATATTGGCGACCGGGGCGACAAGCTTTCGGGCGGACAAAAACAACGGGTTTCCATTGCGCGGGCTATTTTGAAAAATCCGCCGATTTTGATTCTGGACGAAGCCACTTCGGCCCTCGACACCGAATCTGAAAAGTTGGTGCAGGAAGCGCTGGAAAACCTGATGAAAAACCGCACGTCGCTGGTGATTGCACACCGGTTGTCGACCATTAAAAATGCGGATGTGATTTGTGTCCTTCACAAAGGACAAATTGTTGAAATGGGAACCCATCAAGAGCTTTTGGAGCAAAACGGACGTTACCACAAACTGCACCAGATGCAGGTGTTTTAAGATTCCCCGGATCTCAAAAAATCTGGTGAAGCAAACCATAAATTGATTATCATGAAACAGTTTCAACTTTTATTCAGTACCTGCTTTTTTTTGCTTGTTGGCTTTTCGCTTTCGGCACAAGAAACTATCAATTATAAAACCGAGCAGTCAATTCTTTACCGCGAAAGTGGTGTGATCACCGATTACATGAACGAGCGCTGCCGCCTGGATTTGTATTATCCTGAAAATACGTCTGATTTTACCACCATCGTTTGGTTTCATGGCGGAGGAATTACCGGTGGCGAAAAGTTTATTCCCGAGCAATGGAAAAACAAAGGTTTGGCGGTTGTTGCCGTAAATTACCGGCTCAGTCCCAAAGCGAAAAATCCAAAGTACATTGAAGATGCCGCAGCCGCCGTAGCCTGGGTGTTCAATCATATTGAAGAATATGGCGGTTCGCAAAGTTCAATTGTGGTTTCCGGCCATTCGGCGGGCGGCTATTTGGCCAGCATGGTGGGACTGGACAGAAAGTATTTGGCGGCTCATGACCTGGATGCCGACCAGATTGCTGCCCTGGTTCCTTTCAGCGGACATACCATCACGCATTTTACGATTCGCTCCGAGCGTGGCATTCCCGGAACACAGCCCATTATTGATGAATTTGCACCGCTGTTCCATGTTCGAAATGACGCACCGCCGCTGTTTCTGATTACCGGCGACCGTGAGCTGGAGATGCTGGGGCGCTACGAAGAAAACGCCTATATGTACCGTATGATGAAGGTTGTCGGCCATGAGAGCACTTTCATTTTTGAGTTGGATGGTTTCGACCACGGTGCAATGGCCGGGCCTGCCTTCGAATTGACCTTGCGGATTTTAAATGAAATTGGCTTGTGATAATTCGGTGGAGCACGGTGTGATTAATGCGCGGTAGATGTCCTGAATTTTTGCAGCCGCATCTTCCCATTTAATGTTTCCGGATTCTCTTTTCCCAAACCTGATCATCATTTTCGATAACGACGGATAGCTGAGCAGCCCGTGAATGGCATCACTCATGGCATAAACATCCCAGAAGTCAACTTTAATGGCATGTTTTACGACTTCGGCAACGCCAGACTGTTTTGAGATAATCGTGGGAACGCCACTTTGCATGGCTTCCAGCGGACAAATTCCAAATGGCTCGGACACGGAGGGCATCACAAACACATCGGATAGTTTCATCATTTGGCTGACTTCTTCGCCTTTCAGAAAACCGGTAAAAAAGAAGCGATCAGCCAGATGCGAACCAGCCACCTTTTGAATCATGGCATGATGCAGGTCACCATTTCCAGCCATGATAAACCGGACATTTTTCATTTTACTCAACACCAGCTCGGCTACCCGGATAAAGTACTCCGGCCCTTTTTGAAGGGTGATCCGTCCCAGAAAAGTCACGATCTTATTTTTGCCTTTTTGCCGAAGTGGCCAGGAGTTGTCTTTCTTGCAAAACTCAACACCATTATAAACCGTGTGCGTTTTGAAAGCCGGTATTTTGTATTTGTCAATCACGGTTTGGCGTGTTCGGTTGCTCACGCAAATCACGCTGTCAGCTTGTTCCATGCCGTCTTGTTCAATCTGAAACACGCGCGGATTGATTTTACCTCCGCTACGATCGAAGTCGGTAGCATGCACATGCACCACCAGCGGTTTTCCCGATATTTTTTTAGCGGCAACGCCCGCCGGAAAGGTCAGCCAGTCGTGTGCATGAATGATATCAAATTGGCTTTTCGAGGCGATGTATTCGCTGGCTATGGCGAAGTTGTGGATTTCGTTCATCAAGTTTGGTCCATATTCACCCGTAAATTCGATGGTGGATGATTGGCCTGATGTTGTGGTTCTTTTCAGTTGTTGCTGTTTGGTGATTTGCTGCTTCCAGTAGAATTCCGGATTAACATAAGGAACCAGCTGCGATTCTACGCTAAAGCACTCAACGGGAACTTTCAGACGTTCGGTTCGGATCTTACTTTTGATTAAATCAATTTGGTTGGCACCAATTAATCGGATTCGATTATGCGGTTCGTTGCCATGCGATTTTGGGATAACAAAGGTGATCTTAGTTTCCCGGTCCGCTAAACTTTTTGTGATGCCGTAACAGGCGGTTCCTAATCCACCTGAAATATTTGGCGGGAATTCCCATCCAAACATTAATACATTCATGGGCTTGGCTTTTAACCATCAAATAAGTCTGACCTGCAACTGTTTTTTGGGTGAGCGACTTGTAAGTCAGACAAGTATTATTTCGAAAATTACATTCGAAAACAGGAGCACCGGCGATCAGGATTGGTTAGTTAAGTGAGTCAAATACGCAAAGAATTTTAGGATATTAGACATCGTGTTTAAACAGGGAAAAATCAGGCGAGCATTCTGAGTCGTGCTAGCGTTTCTCAATTTCCTCGTGGATTTCCCATTCAACAACAAAGTCAAATTTGTTGCCTTTGCACTTGAGTCCATCTTCGTTTGAAAAAGGTTGGTACTGAAGTCTGCGTGTTCTTTTGAGGTAGCTAATGTCTATCGCGCTTTCCGGCAGAAATGGAGTTTTGTCAGTTTTCTCATTTGTTTTCATGCGGCTTCCATTTTAATAATGATTATCGGCAGTATCTATCTTGTATAATCCGGAAGTCTTCGAATTTTGTCCAGGCTGATGTAAAAAATTCGCAAACTCACGTTGAGAGATCAATGAACATCGGCAGCAGGTTTTTTACTAGCATCTGCTGGATATAGGACTACGTGAAAATGTACAGGAATGTTATTGAAAAAAGAGATGTATTTTCCTTGCGGGCGGAATCTTTGTCTATTCCGAAAACAATTTTTGGGTCTCTTTCTCACGAACTTCCCAGTTCACGACAAAATCAAAGCGTTCACCTTCACAATGCAATCCTTTCTTGTCTGGGCAGGGATGATATAGTTTTTTATTGCGATTGGTTAATTGGTGGATTTCCTGTGCCTTACGAAGTTGGCGTTTGCTTATTGAACTTACTTTTACTTCCATTTTAAACAGATTTTTAGTTTGCAGTTTCTTTTGTGTATCTGTATTATCCTGTTTTATGCAGCATATTATACATGACATGTCGCGTGACTGTTGCAGTCGCCAACGAAAGAGAATGGAGAGTAAGTGATGTGGCTTTAAACAATTATAAACTAGTACGCACCAACAGCGTTAAATGTTGTTGTAGTTTCGTTAAATATAGTTAAGCGACTTGCTGGTGAGATCCATCGCTGGGTCATGAAAGTCACTTCCAGATGGGTAGCGCGTCACACGAGGCTTGTTCTTACCAGCCACTGGCCAATATGTCGGCAATGTGGATGGGCGTAATGGGCAGTTTGTTTTTCTTGATGTATCCTTCAATATTTAGCAAGCAGGATGATTCGGTTGAAATAATGTATTCGGCTCCTGTGTTTAAGGCATGCTCCACTTTCTGCTCGGTCATAGCCGAAGAAATAGCCTGGAATTTAGTGACAAAGGTTCCGCCAAACCCACAGCAGGTTTCTGTTTCTTCCATTTCCACCAATTCCAATCCTTTTACTTTGGAAAGCAGCAGGCGGGGTTCGCTTCTGATGCCGTATTCCCGCAGAGCGGTGCAAGCATCGTGGTAGCAAACTTTATGCGGAAAATTGGCGCCGAAGTCCGTAAACTGAAGGTGATTCACCAGAAAGTCGGTCAGTTCGAACAAGCGTTTTTGAAGGCTTAGATGAAGCTCGTAGTCTGAATCTTCTTTGCTGAACAAGTTGGAGTAGTAGTTTTTGATGAAGCCGGTACACGAGGCCGACGGACTCACAATCAGCCGGTCTCCCGGGAAATCTTTTACGAATTTGTGAGCCAACGACTTGGTTTCATCCCAGTAACCACTGTTGTAAGCTGGTTGTCCGCAGCAGGTTTGCTCTGGGTTATATTCTACGTCAACACCCGCTTTTTTTAGCAGTTTGACCACGTTAAATGCCGTGTCGGGATAGAGTTGATCGATAAAGCACGGGATAAATAAATCTACTGTCATCTTTCAGCGATAGGGTTTGGGCAAATATAGCAGCTTTTCAGTTCATAAAAAAAATACTGAGTTGCAAGTTTTAAGTTCCAAGTTTCAAGTTCCAAATTCCAAGTTCCAAATTCCAAGTTTCAAGTTTCAGGTTTCGAGTTTCAAGTTGATCCAGGATCGAGCAGCCAGCATCCATCCACATGCTCGCAGATCCTGAAACAAGTTCAGAATGACGCTTCAAACGGGCGTTATTGGGCATCGAGCACCTGGCATCGAGTATCTAGCATCCAGTATCTAGCATCCAGCATCTAGGATCAAGAATCAAAAACCCAATGGCCAATCCCCAACCCCCAATCCCCAAATTTCACTATTTTTAACGGCCAAAGGCGCAAGGCCTTTACCAAATTTCAAGTTTACCGCCTTATGGATTATCAGTTAATTGAATACCTGTCGGAATGCCTGACTCCGGAGCGAAAGGAATTGTTTGAACGTGTGCTTGACCAGCGAACCCGTTATTTGACTGTGGTACTGGAAGATATTTTTCAGCCGCAGAATGCCAGCGCCGTTTTGCGCACGGTCGATTGTTTTGGCTTGCAGGATGTGCATGTTATTGAAAACCGGAACCATTTTACGGTTGACCGGGAAGTGGCTATGGGCGCTTCGAAATGGCTGACGGTAAAAAAATATAAAGAAAAGGAAAACAACAGCCTGAATGCCATCAGGCATTTGCGCAGGCAGGGATACCGGATTGTTGCCACAACCCCGCATGAGGGAGATACCAACCTGGAAGATTTCGATCTGGAGAAGGGCAAAGCGGCACTGATTTTCGGGACCGAGCTCACCGGGATTTCCGAAGTGGTGCAAAACGAGGCGGACGAATTTCTGAAAATCCCCATGCATGGTTTTACCGAAAGCTTTAATATCTCGGTGTCGGCGGCCATTATCCTGCATCACCTCACGCTGAGGATGCGGGGCAATCCGGCCATCGACTGGCAGCTGTCGGATCACGACCAGGCCGCCATCAAACTAAGCTGGATTAAGCGAACTTTAAAACGGTCGGACTTGTTAGAGCAACGTTATCAGGAATTAAAAAACGAAGGAAAATTATGAAGGTTTTTGCAGAGAAATTTGCCGACATCAAAATATTACGATACGAGCTGACCGACTTTGAAAAGTTGAGTCTTCAACAGAAACAATACATTTACTACCTGGGCCAGGCAGCGCTTTGTGGCCGCGATATGCTGTGGGATCAAAACAACCGCTACAACTTGCGTGTACGCCGCTTGCTCGAAACCATTTATCAAACTTACCGGGACGACCGGCAGTCGGACTTGTTTCAACAGTTTGAGGTGTATTTAAAGCGGGTGTGGTTTTCGAACGGCATTCATCATCACTATTCGATGGATAAAATTAAGCCGGACTTTTCGGGTGACGATTTGCAGCAACTCATCAGCGCGTCCGATCTATCAGCCTTCCCGTTTCAGAAAGAATTGGATGAACTGGTGGAAGTGATTACCAATCCGGCCTTAGAAGCCAAGCGCGTAAGCCTCGACAGCTCAAAAGATTTGCTTCAGGCTTCGGCGATGAATTATTACCGGGGCGTTTCGCAGGCTGAAGCCGAAGCTTTTTACAAGGCCAAAAACCAGGCCGCCGGAGAGAATGCCCCATCGTTCGGACTCAACTCACAGTTGGTGAAGGAAGACGGTCAGTTGAAGGAAAAGGTTTGGAAGGCTGATGGACAATACGGAAAGGCTATTCAGCAGATTGTTTTTTGGCTGGAAAAAGCCTTGCCCTTTGCCGAAAATGATTTGCAGCAGACGCACATTCGCCAACTGATTGCCTATTACCAGACCGGCGACCTGAAGCAGTTTGACGAATACAGCATTTCGTGGGTGAACGAACTGGATGGCATGGTTGACTTTGTAAATGGTTTCATTGAAGTGTATGGCGATCCGCTGGGAATGAAGGGAAGCTGGGAGTCGATTGTCAATTACAAGGATGTGGAAGGTACCAAACGGGCCACCATCTTGTCGGAAAATGCGCAGTGGTTTGAAACTCATTCGCCGGTAGCCGATTCGTTTAAAAAGAAGGAAGTGAAAGGCGTAAGCGCCAAGGTCATTCACGTGGCCATGCTGGGCGGCGACTGCTATCCGCACACGCCCATTGGCATCAATTTGCCCAATGCCGAGTGGATTCGTGAGGAGTACGGTTCCAAATCGGTCACCATCGAAAACATTACCAAATCCTATTTTCTCGATTCGTTGGGCAATGGCATGTTGGAAGAGTTTGCCGAATCGGCCGAAGAAGTAGAGCGGGCCCAAACCTACGGCTACCTGGCCGGGAACCTGCACACCGATCTGCACGAATGCCTGGGGCATGGTTCCGGAAAAATGATGCCGGGCGTGAAGCCCGAAGACCTGAAGAACTACTATTCGACCCTGGAAGAAACACGGGCCGACTTGTTTGCCCTGTACTATGTGCTCGACGAAAAATTGCTCGACCTGGGGTTAGTTCCCTCAATGGAGACCGGAAAGGCAGAGTACGATGCTTACCTGCGCAATGGGCTGATTACCCAACTCACGCGTATTGAGCCGGGCAAGGACCTGGAAGAGTCGCACATGCGCAACCGGCAGTTGATTGCGAAATGGGCGTTTGAACAGGGGCAGGCTGATGGTGTGGTCGACTGGATGAAGCGTGAGGGCAAATCGTACCTGAAAATCAACGATTACCAGAAACTGCGCGAACTGTTTGGCCAACTGCTGGCCGAAGTACAGCGCATCAAATCGGAGGGCGACCTGCAAGCAGCGGCTCAATTGGTAGAAAACTATGGGGTGAAGGTAGACCGGGAGCTGCATGCCGAAGTGTTGGAGCGCTTCAAAAAACTGGACATCGCACCTTATGCGGGTTTCCTGAATCCCGAATTGCGACTGCTTCAAAATGAACAGGGCGAAGTGGTCGATGTGGAAGTGCAGGATGCCCCCGATTACACCGCGCAAATGCTCGCGTATTCAAGCGAATATGGCTTTTTGTGAATGTTGGTTGGTGGTTTGATGCTAGATGCTAGATGCTAGATGCTCGATACTTGATGCTTGATAGCTGCCCCCAACAATTGGAGCGTCATTCCGATCCGTCAACCGCCGGACCGGAATCTGTTGGCGGATTTTCTGGATGCTCGATACTGGATGCTAGGTGCTCGATGCCCAATAATGCCCGTTTGAAGCGTCATCCTTGGTTCAGGATCTGCGTGCATGTGGATGGATGCTGGATGCTCGATCCTGGATCAACTTGAAACCCGAAACCCGAAACCCAAAGCCCAAAACTCGAAACCTGAAACTTGGAATTTGATCCCTGATTCTTTTTGACACGTCGGGTTTTCGCTTGGCTGGGAGCGTTCTTAAGGCGCTACGCTACTCGTCCGTTCCTTTTGTTTGAACTTGGGGTGATGAACGGCCGCGTCGAAGCGGGGAATTTGAACACAGAAGCGGCTTCCCTGGCCGACCTGGCTTTCAACCTGGATGGTTCCCTGCAAGGCGGCAGCAAACTCCTTGCACACAGCCAGTCCCAGTCCCGAGCTTTTTTCTCCTTCGGTTCCCACCGTGCCTTTGTCGCGACCCACCTGGAATAAAATAGCCAACCGTTCGGGCTCAATGCCAACCCCCGAATCCTCGATGCACAGCTCTGCCCGCTCTTCTTTCAGTCGGTAGGCTACTTTGATTTCGCCCGCTTTCGGGGTAAACTTAATGGCGTTGTTAATCAGGTTCCGGCAAATGGTTTTCAGCATGTTCCGGTCGGCCCAAACCATCAGGTCGTCCACATCGGCATGGTGGAGGCGAATGGACTTGGTCGCGGCTATGGGCTGGTACAGTTCGTAGCAGTCTTCTACAATTTCCTTCAAGCTAACGGGCTCGAAAAACGGCTTTAAATCGTCCGACTGGCTTTTGGCCCAGCTCAGCAGGTTGTCGGTCAGTTCCAGCACCTGGTCGTTTTTTTGCTCCATCATCAGGGCGGCCTTTTCCAGCTCATCGTAGCGTTTGTCTTCCATATAAAAGCCAATCAGTTTGGCCACATTGGAAATAGAAACCAAGGGGCTGCGCAAGTCGTGGCCGATAATGGCAAACAGCTTGTTTTGGGTGTCGACCGATTTTTGTAATTTTTTATTCTGAATCGAAATTTTGTTGCGTTGGCTTAAAATGCGCTTGCTTTGCAGTTGCAGCAGTTTGTTCACCTTTTTGTGGTAGTAGTAGAAGTAAATAAAGATACCCAGGATTCCGCCCACCAAAATAATAAAAATGATCAGGAAGTTGCGCTGGGTACGCTGAATGTACAACTGATCTTCCTTAAGCAGGTTTTCCTGTTCGAGCAAGGTGATTTGGTTGTTCTTTTTTTCGGTTTCGTATTGTTTTTCCAGCTCCAGAATTTTTTCTGCCGTTTCGGTTTGGTAAAGGGTGTCATTCAATTTCTGGTAAAGATCCATGTAGGTCAGCGCCTGATCCAGATCTTCAACGGTTTTGTTTTCATAACCACGATGCCAGTAGTTGAGATACAAGTTCTTGTAATTCCCCAAAATGGATTTTTTATGGTCGATCGCTTTCGCAATTTCCAGGGCTTTTAAAAAAAAGTCTTCGGCTTCTGCATAATTGTCCTGGTCTATTTTGATACTTCCCAAAACCCGGTAACAACGCTCGATTTTAACATGGTCTCCGATTTTAAGGTTGGCCTCCAGCGACCGTCGAATATGTTCTTCTGCTTCCGGGTAGCGTTTCTGCCGGTAATACAAAGCGCCCAGGTTGTAGGTAATTAAAGCCAGGTTGGCGGGATGGTCGATTTGCTGAATTTCGTGGTAGGCTTTGTTGAAAAGCGCTTCTGTTTTGTCATAGTCACGTTGCACCGCATAAACATTCCCCTTGTTCATGAATAAGTTGAATCGCTGACCGGGATCCAGTTGATACAGGTAGTTTTCCTCCAGGTAGTTGAAGTAATTTAACGCACTGGTATAATCTTTCATTTTCCGGTGTGTTATTCCAAGGTAATTAAAAATGGCAAAGCGCAGATCCATGGAATCGGTATCTTGCAACAAGCGTTGGGCTTCAATTAAATGATTGATTGCCGGCTCGAAACGGTAGTCTTCCTGAAGGTTATAGGCAAGCTTAATCCTCGCTTTGATTTCAGCCAAGCGGTTTTGGTGTTCCATCGCCTGTTCTAAAACCTGGTTCAGGATCAGGTAGGCGGTGTCTTTTTGCCCTAGTTCGTAATAAATATCGCCTTGATTGAGCCGGGTTTCCCACATGGCTTCCTGATTGTTCATGGCCGAAGCTTGTTGGTAAACCGTATGGCTTAGGATCAGGGCGCTGTCGAGCTTGCGGTTGGTCAGGTGCTCCAGGGTTTCGAGCTGTTTTCTAATCTCCAGGCTGTCAGCCAGACGATCATCCTGAGCTTGACTGACCAATCCGGTCAAGCCCAAAAACAGCGTCAGAAAAAGAAAGCATCGGTTTGGCATGATTACCATGAATTAAGGAGAAACTCTTAAGCGTGGTGAATTTACAAAAAAGCTTGTCATTTGTCTAATGATTAAAAAAAGGTATCCTTTTCGCAAATCTGGATACCTTTCTTAGAATTTTTGATGGCTTTAATCATTTCCCATCCCCAAAATCAATATCTGTGTATTCATCCGGAGGTGGGCCCATTTCGTCATCTTCCATTTTTTGCCGGACAATACACTTAATGGTTTTATAAGCTTCGCCCTTTTCAAGCGGAATGTGCACCAAGGAGGAGAAAATGGGTGTGTCGGGCCCGTTAACCAGCTGCGTTTGTGTTGATAAGGTGAGAATAACTCCCCAGTAAGCCTGCTCGTTTTTTACAACTTCCTCTTGTTCGATGCTGGTCACCGTTTGGTTTTTTGATGCCGAGAGCACCACGCCAAGCTCATAATTTTTGGTTGTTTTACTCAAACTTAAATACGGTTTGTAGCTTTTCATTCACATTATTTTTATGGATTTGTACGACTAAGGTAGCATTTTCTCACTAACGGCTTGTTTCTGGTTTTCCCGATTCCATCGCGAGTCCCAGCGGTTGCAGCTCTGAGTTGGGTGTTTCGAGTTTCGAGTTTCAAGTTTCGAGTTTCAAGTTGATCCAGGATCGAGCATCCAGCATCCATCCACTTGCTTGCAGATCCTGAAACAAGTTCAGGATGACGCTTCAAACGGGCGTTATTGGGCATCGAGCACCTAGCATCCAGAATCAAGCATCCAGTATCGAGCATCCAGCATCCATCCACTTGCTTGCAGATCCTGAAACAAGTTCAGGATGACGCTTCAGGCGAGCCTTATTGGGCATCCAGCATCAAGTATCAAGTATCGAGCATCAAGCATCCAGTATCTAGCAGCCAGCATCCATCCACATGCTCGCAGATCCTGAAACAAGTTCAGGATGACGCTTCTGGCGGGCGCTATTGGGCATCCAGCATCCAGTATCAAGTATCAAGTATCGAGCATCCAGCATCCAGTATCGAACATCCAGTATCCAGTATCCAGCATCCAACAATCTGCCGTCTTTATCGTATCTTTCGATAAAAAAAACTACCTATTATGAAACGGAAATCAATGCTTTTGACAGCCCTGTTCCTGGTGTTCTTTTACGGCTGCTTCGTTTACTCCTTTCACCCCTTGTACACCGACGATGATTTATTTGCCAATGATTTGCTGGTTGGTGAATGGATCGATTCTGACTCTGCGATTTGGAAATTTGATTTCTATTATCGCGGTGAGCATCTGCCGGAAAATCGCGATAGTACCGCTTTTGTATTGCAAATAAAGGAAAAAGACAGTTCGGACTTTGACGAACACGAGTTTTTGGTCCATGTCATTCGACTGGACGGAACTTATTTTCTTGATTTTTATCTGGAAGAATATTTTGATGAGGACAACTTTACGATTTTCGATTTGCACGTGATGCCCATGCACACCTTTGCCCGTTTGGATTTGGAAGGTGATGGCGCCGAAATCAGGTGGTTTGCTCCAGATTGGCTGGAGAAGATTCTGGAAGAAAAACCGGCGGCCATCCGAAACGAGAACAATGGCAACCACATCCTGATCACAGCGAAGACGGAGGACTTGCAGCAGTTTGTGGTTCAATACGCCAATTCTGAAGATGCCTTTAGCGACGGCGTAGATGCGCAGTTACGGAGAGTTGGTCAGTAGTGAGAAAGCAAGAACCTGCTGCTGTCAATCACCGGTCCCGGAAGCTATAGTTCAAACCAATCTTCTACTTTCAGGTGGTAGTCTTTTTCATCTTTGTGTCGATAGGTGTTGGTTCGCGGAACCGGCTCGTAAAAGCTGGAATAGTCTTCGAAGTGTTCCAGAATGTCTTTCAGTCCGGCAATAAACAGCCCGACCTCTTCATTGGTCATGGTTGGATGCAGCGACCAGCGTACCCAGCCGGGTTTTTCGGAGAGGTCGCCATGGTTGATTTGATCGGTAATTTCGTCGGAGCGTTCGGCGGTGACCTCAAGCAGAAAATGCCCGTAGGTTCCGGCACAGGCGCAACCGCCCCGCACCTGGATGCCGTGCCGGTCGTTGAGCAATTGCACCAGCAAGTTGTAATGAATGCCGGGAACGTAGAACGAAATAATACCCAAACGATCGCGCTGCCCGTCGGCCAGAATTTTAACTTCCGGAAGGCTGTCGAGCCCGTCAAAAGCGAGCTGCAGCAATTCTTCTTCGCGCGCCCTGATCTTTTCAAGGCTCATCTGATCTTTTAACTGAAAACAAAGGGCCGTTTTGATCGACTGCAAAAAGCCTGGCGTGCCGCCATCTTCGCGGGCTTCAATGTTGTCCACATACTTATATTTTCCCCACGGGTTGGTCCAGTCCACCGTTCCACCGCCCGGATGATCGGGCACCGGATTGTGGTACATCGACTTGTCGAAAACCAATACGCCTGATGAGCCCGGGCCGCCCAGAAACTTGTGGGGCGAGAACAAAATGGCATCCAGCTTCATCATCGGGTCTTCGGGGTGCATGTCAATTTCATCGTAAGGCGCCGACGCTGCGAAGTCGATAAAGGCCACGCCGCCATATTCGTGCATGATTTTGGCCAGTTCGTAGTAAGGTGTCCGAATGCCGGTCACGTTGGAACAGGCCGTAAACGAGCCAATTTTAAACGGGCGGTCTTTGAATTCTTCGAGCTTTTGCCGCAGGTTTTCGGGTTTGACCAACAGGTTTTCATCCGGCTCAATAATCACCACATCGGCAATGGTTTCGTACCAACTGGTGTGGTTGGAGTGGTGCTCCATGTGGGTGATGAACACCACGGGCTTTTCGCGGTCGTGGATGCAGGTTTTGCCCGATATTTTGCCGCAAACCTTCAGTCCCAAAATACGCTGAAACTTGTTGATTACGGTGGTCATTCCAAAGCCGGCCGTGATGATGACATCGTTGGGCCCCGCGTTGACGTGATTTTTGATGATTTGATGTGACAGCTGGTAGGCCTTGGTCATCAAAGCGCCGGTTTCACTGGTTTCGGTGTGCGTGTTGGCCGCAAACGGGCCAAACTGTTCTTGCAGCTTTTGCTCAATCGGGCGGTACAGCCTGCCGCTGGCAATCCAATCACCGTAAAGAATTTTTTTAATTCCAAATGGACTGGTAAATGACTGGTCAATACCGATAATATTTTCCCGAA
Organism: Sunxiuqinia dokdonensis; assembly: GCF_001270965.1. Classification (GTDB taxonomy): domain Bacteria; phylum Bacteroidota; class Bacteroidia; order Bacteroidales; family Prolixibacteraceae; genus Sunxiuqinia; species Sunxiuqinia dokdonensis. The sequence continues at coordinate 16,602 of NZ_LGIA01000072.1, forward strand.
ACGGGCTGAAGTCGTTTTCCAATGAGCTCATCACATCTGTTTTTCTTCTGAGTAAAGCAAAATAAGGGGTTTCAACTGACATAAAAACAGAAATAAGTCATTCTTTTTTGCCGGATAAAGCAAGCGTGCCGGAGTGATGGTGACAATTCGTCATTTTTGGCAAATGGCACAGGCTTTGGAAAGTAGGAGCCGTAAAATTGATGTCAAACTAAAAATATAAATAAGATGCAAAAAGGTAAAATTGGCGTTTCCAGTGACAATTTATTCCCCATCATCAAGAAGTTCTTGTATTCGGATCACGATATTTTCCTTCGTGAAATTGTCTCGAATGCAGTTGATGCCACCCAAAAGTTGAAAACCCTGGCCGGGCGCGGTGAAACTTCGGTATCGGTTGAACATGCCAAAGTGCGTGTTTCGCTCGATACCGACAAGAAAACAATCACCGTATCTGACAACGGGATTGGGATGACGGCCGATGAGATTGAAAAGTACATCAACCAGATTGCTTTTTCGGGAGCCAACGAGTTCCTCGAAAAATATGAAAGCGATGCCAATGCCATTATCGGGCATTTTGGTCTGGGGTTCTATTCTTCTTTTATGGTTTCGAACAAGGTCGAAATTGTGACCAAATCGTACAAAGATGGAGCTGAGGCCGTCAAGTGGTCGTGCGATGGAAGTCCGGAGTACAGCATTGAAGAGGCTGAGCGCGCCGAAGTCGGTACCGATATTATCATGTACATTAACGAGGATTCAAAGGAGTTTTTGGAGAAGGAACGCCTTTCCGGAATTCTGAATAAATATTGCAAGTTTTTACCCGTGCCGGTTGTTTTCGGAAAAGAGACCGAATGGAAAGACGGCAAACAGGTAGAAACAGACAAGGACAATCAGATCAACGAAACCAACCCCGCCTGGACCAAGGCTCCGGTTGATTTGAAAGACGAAGATTACGCGTCGTTCTACCGCAAGCTTTACCCCATGGGCGATGAGCCGCTGTTCAACATTCACCTGAACGTGGATTATCCGTTCAACCTGACGGGAATTCTCTATTTTCCCAAATTGAAAAACAGCATCGAAGTTCAAAAGAACAAGATCCAGTTGTACTCCAACCAGGTGTTTGTGACCGATTCGGTTGAAGGTATTGTGCCCGAATTCCTGACCTTGCTGCACGGCGTAATCGATTCGCCGGATATTCCGCTGAATGTTTCGCGCTCGTACTTGCAAAGCGATTCGAATGTCAAAAAAATCAGCAGCCACATCACCAAAAAAGTGGCCGACCGCCTGCACCAGCTGTTTAAAGACAGCCGGGCCGATTTTGAAAAGAAATGGGATGACCTGAAAATTTTCATCGAGTACGGCATGCTGACCGACGACAAATTCGCCGAAAGAGCCATGAATTTCTTCCTCTTTAAAAATACGGAAGGCAAGTATTTTACTTTTGAAGAATACGAGAAACTGATTAAGGAGAACCAAACCAACAAGGACAATAACCTGGTTTATTTGTACACCAGCAACCTGGAAGAACAATACACGTTTGTGCAAACAGCCAAAGACAAAGGTTACGACGTGCTGATTATGGACGATGTGCTGGCCACTCCGCTGCTCAACAAATTTGAGCAACAGCACAGCGACAAGCGTTTTGTGCGTGTTGACTCGGACGTGGTAGAAAACCTGATTCAGAAAGAAGATGAAAAGGACGAGTTGAGCTGGGATGAAAAAGAGGAGTTGAGCCCGGTGTTTCAAGCCGTTTGTCCCGAAGCGAATGGGGTAAACTACCTGGTTGATTTTAAAAACCTGGGCGAAAGCGGCCAACCCATTGTCATTACCCGAAACGAATTTATGCGCCGGATGAAAGACATGGGCCAATTGCAAGGCGGCATGAACTTTTACGGCGATTTGCCCGAAAGCCTGAACCTGGTCGTGAACACAGCGCACCCTTTGGTGCAAAAAGTGTTGGACAGCAAAGACAAGAAGTTGGGTAAAGCTTTTGAAACCATTAAGGAAGATTTGAACGCTAAGAAGCAGGAGCGCGATGCCTTGGAGAAAGCTAAAGAAGGCAAGAAGGACGAAGAAGTTCCGGCAGCCGAAAAAGAAAAACTGGAAGATTTGGGCAAGTCGATTGCAGAGCTGGAGAAGCAAAAACGCGAAAAGCTGACCGATTTTGGCAAGAAGAACAAGCTGACCAAACAGCTGGTTGACCTGGCCCTGTTGGCCAACGGCATGCTGAAAGGCGAAGCGCTCGACCAGTTTGTGCGACGCAGTGTCGAACTGATCAAATAGGCTCATGTTAAAACCCAATATTGTTTAGAGTTGAAAAAGCGATTTGGCATTAGCCAGGTCGCTTTTCTTATGGGTAAAAGCTGGTTCCGTTAAACGATCTGTGGGATATCAACAAGAATCCGGAAAGTATTCAATATGGAGTTGTCCATGCTTTTCATGGACAACTCCATGAAGATCGCGGACAATTCCATGAAGATCGCGGACAATTCCATGAAGATCATGGACAATTCCATGAAGATCGTGGACAAGGTCATGAAGATCGTGGATAAGGTCATGAAGGCCGTGGACAAGTCCATGAAGGCCATGACTTGATCTTATTCACAATAAAATGATTGTCAAAAAAAAACGCCCCCTTTTTGCAAAGGAGGCGCTGATATGTTTTGCTTGTTATCTTATTTGATCGGAACCTGCCGTTTAAATTCCATTTCGAGTGAAATGAAAGTTTCCGTACGGGCCAGGCCGTCAATTTCCTGCAGTTCCTCGTCGATAATTCGCTTCAGGTGATTGTTGGTCTTGGTTTGTATTTTTATAAAAATGGCATACGAACCGGTGGTGTAATGACACTCAACAACTTCCGGGATTTTCTTCAGGGCTTCAACCACTTGGGTATGATACTTGGCTTTGTCGAGGAACAGGCCCATGTAAGCGCAAGTGTTGTACCCCAGTTTCGACGGATTAACAATAAACTCACTGCCGGAGACAACGCCAAGGTTCAACAGGCGCTGCACACGCTGGTGAATGGCTGCTCCCGAAACGCCGCATTCCCTGGCTACCTCCAGAAATGGAATTCTTGCGTTTTTGGTAATTAACCGGAGGATCTTCTCATCCAGTTCATCAATTTGTGGTAGCGGATCAGTATGGTCTTGATTCATTTTTGATATTTTTTTCAACTTCGAAATTAAAAGCTAAAGATATAAAAAAACGACAATCATTAAATAACTGTATTCTATAACATGTTGTCGCTGATGAATTGTAAGCAAATGCCGAAAAATGGTTATAATTTTTGTTCCGGATTTTGACGGCGAAAATAGCTTATTTTTTTGAATTCCCGCTTCGCTGTCGGTTGAAAATAAATCTTTTCCTACACCTTCTCGGCAGGTTTGCCTTGCTGGTTAAGAAAGTCGGAAATATCATTTCCACTTGGATTTTGGAAGACCCGAAGTCCAAATTCGGGCAGAATGGCCAGCACGTGGTCCATAATATCCGCTTGAATGGATTCGTACTTGGCCCATTCCTGGTCTTTACTGAAAACATAAAACTCCAGCGGAAGTCCTTTTTCCGAAGGTTGTAAATGACGCACCAGGAAGGTCATATCCTGATGGATCATCGGATGCTGATGAAGGTAGTTTTCCAGGTAGCGACGGAAAATACCCAGGTTGGTTTGCCGCCGGCCATTAAACACATCGCCTTCCTGCACATTCAGCTTTTTGTTGTATTCCGCGATTTCCTTTTCGCGTTCAGCCAAATAATCTTTGAGCATATAGAACCGGCTTAGTTTTTCGAGCAAGGCTTTATCGCAGAATCGCACACTGCGCATGTCCAGGTTCACCGATCGTTTAATCCGGCGTCCGCCCGATTCTTCCATGCCGACCCAGTTGTTGAACGACTCGGAAACCAGCGCATAAGTTGGAATGGTGGTAATGGTTTTGTCCCAGTTTTGCACTTTCACCGTGTTTAGGCTAATATCGATCACCGTTCCGTCGGCATTGTGGCTGGGCATGGCAATCCAGTCGCCTGGTTTCAGCATTTTGTTGGCCGACAGTTGGATGCTGGCCACTAAACTCAGGATGGTATCTTTAAAAACCAAGAGTAAGACAGCAGCGATGGCGCCCAAGCCACCAATCAGATAGATGGGAGATTTCCCAATTAGAATAGAGATAAAGAAAATGACAGCGATACAGATGAAAAGAATCTGCAGGAGCTGGATGTATCCTTTAATTGGCCGGTTCACCGCGTAGGGTGTGGTTTGGTAGATGTCGTTTGCCGCATTGGCCAGCCTTACCGCAAACAAGGTGAGGATAATGATAAAATAAATGTTGACCAGATTGTATAAAAAGTTGCTGACGAATTCAACTCCGGAAAAATCATAGGCGTAATAAATAATTAATGCCGACGACATGTGGGCCAGCGCACTAAATACTTTCCGTTTTAGCAAGAAGTCATCCCACTGGGTCTTGGTTTTGGCCACGAACTGGTGCACAATTTTCGCCAGAATTCTCCGGGTAAGCCAATGGGCAAGATAGGCCACAAGAAAGAGGACAACGAGGGTAGTAAAAATGGCAATGATATTGGCACTTTCTTCCGGAACATACAGGTCTTCCAGAATTGTTTTGAAAAGCTCAAGTAGGTACTTCATATGATAAAAATCAATTGAATCTGTTGATTTGTTACTAAATTTAGAAGCTAAAATTAATGATTTTGTTATGATTAGAAAATGGGGGTTCGTCAGCTTCTTGTTTTATTTCCTGCCTCAAATTGTTTGGGCGCAGCCAAGTTTCTCAGACCACTTCATAAACAAGGCGTTGCGCGTTGATTATTTGTTGACTGGTTCTGACACCACGGCAGAAGTTATTCTCAAACAGTTGAAAAAAGAACCTCACTATGGCGGTTCACAGGTCAATCTGATTGATAATGATGACCTGGGAACATACCGGTACCAGTTGTTTGATGAGGCTTCGGATCAGCTGCTTTTTTCGAAAGGCTTTTGTCCCCTGTTTCAGGAATGGCAAACCACCGGTGAGGCGAAAGTACAGAAGCGCGGCTTTTATCAAGTGGGTATTTTTCCTTTTCCAAAGAAAACTTGTCGCCTGGTGTTTGAAGAACGAAACTGGAAAGGCGAATTTACCGAGGTTTTCAGTACCGAAATTGATCCCGAGGATTATTTCATTCTTGAAGAGCAAGTGCCGGATTATGAAGTTGCCGAGCTCTCGCTTAAAGGATCACCGCAAAAGAAAGTGGATGTGGTGATTTTGCCCGAAGGATACATGGCTGATGAGATGGATAAGTTTGTGGCTGACGCCAATCGCATGGTTGAGGCTTTGTTTGAGGCAGAACCTTTTAACCGGCACAAGGAAGATTTTAATTGGTACGCGGTAAAAGTTCCCTCGGCCGAGTCGGGCACGGATGTCCCCGGAGAGCATATTTACAAAAATACGGCTTTCAACTCGCACTTTTACACCTTCGATACCCCGCGCTACCTGACTTCGCAAGACATGCTGTCGATTCACGATGCGGCAGCGGTGGTGCCTTATGACCACATTTACCTGCTCGTGAATACCAGCCAGTACGGTGGGGGAGGCTTTTACAACTTTTTGTCGGTTACCTCGGTTGACGACATTTTATCTGAAACCGTCTTTATTCATGAATTCGGACATGGCTTTGCCGGTTTGGCTGACGAATATTATACGTCGGACGTGGCTTACAGCGAGTATTACAATTTGGCGGTGGAACCCTGGGAACCGAATATCACCACATTGGTTGATTTTGATTCGAAATGGGCTCGACTGATCGGCGAAGATACCCCGCGCCCGACTCCGCGAACCGGCAAGTACAGCGATGTTGTTGGCCTTTTCGAAGGGGGTGGTTACCTGGAAAAAGGGATTTACAGTCCGGTGATGGACTGCCGGATGAAAAGCAATGGGCCCAAAGGTTTTTGCCCGGTTTGTCAGCAGGCCATTGAGCAAACCATCAAGTGGCATTGTGAATAGGGCTGGGGGCCTGAATGAATTTAAAGCGAAGTCTCTGACACCAAAAAAGCCATCAGGAGTTTTCCCTGATGGCTTTTTTGATGTCGTTCACCCGAAGCTTATTCTTTCTCTTTTTTAGCCTGAAACCAATAACCCGCTACCAATCCGAGTCCGGCAAACAGGAAAATCATGGATATATAGGCCGCTCCGTTGTCGAGGTTGGTGTAGGCGGTCAGAATACTTCCGGCCAAAACACCCAGGGCGGCACCTATAAATAGCAGGCCAAACTTCAAGGTTAAAAAGTTGGAGTATTTACCCACACCTTTAAAAATGGTTGGGTCTGTTCCCCGTTCGATCATGGCCATTCGCTCTTTGTTTCGTGTGGTTAAAAACACATAAACCATCGCAAAGATAAAGGCGAAAAAACTTACTGGTATTACAATTCCTTCGTTCATAGCTGTATTTTTTAGTTTCTAATTTTTTTCGTCGCCCTTATGACGCAGCTTTTTGGGTTCGGTTACAAGCTCGCTGTTTTTTCTCCGACTTGAAGTTGACAAAGTTTTCAGCGGATAAAATCAGCTGGAAATATTCATTCAATTTTGTAACCACAGGCTTAATCGTTCGTCAAAATGTAGCATGAACCCGAAAGATGATCATTATTATATCGACCAGGTGAAGAACGGCAAGCTGTCGGCCTTTTCCTATTTGGTTGAAAAATACCGCGATATGGTGTATGGATTATCTTTGAAAATGCTGAAGAACACGGAAGATGCGGAGGAGCTGGCGCAGGACACTTTTGTGAAGGCTTTTCAGTCGATTGGCACCTACCGCGGAAGTTCTAAATTTTCAACCTGGCTATATCGGATTGCTTACAATGGGGCTATTACCCAGCTTCGGAAACGAAAAGTGGAACTGTACTCGCTCGATGAGCAAAGGTTAAGCGATCAGGATGAGCTGGATATTGCGAACCGCCTGACGGAAATAGATCAGGAAGCTTTGGCCGGGAGCTTGAAAAAAGCAATGGCGACTTTACCCGCAGATGACCAGGTGCTGATTACCTTGTTTTATTACGAAGATCAGCGGGTGGAAGATATCGCGCAAATTACCGGCTTGAGTGAGAGTAATGTGAAAGTGAAAATTCACCGGGCACGAAAAAAGATGTACAGCTTTTTAAAAGAAAATCTGGAAGAAGCCGTTTTTAATGTGTTGTAAAAAGAGCAGGAGGAAATACCATGAAACAAATAGATCAGAATTTCAAAGAGTTGATGAAGAGCTATCAGCCGGAGAAGTCGCCGGGGGATTTCACGGTGAATGTGATGAACCGGATTTACGCTGAAACCAACCGGATTTCGGAATATAAACCCGTGCTGAATAAATGGTTTTTACGAATCGTGTATGCGATAATTGGTGGTTTTGTCGGCTACTCCATGTTCAATACTGGTACCGAAAGCGCTTCGCCAGGCGGAAGCAAGTTTTTTAGCTGGCTGCCCAAAGTCGACTTGTCGGCAGCAGCCGATGCGGGCGACAAAATCACGGGTGTTTTAGGAGGTTTGCCCCAGTACGTGGTAGTCATTTTCTTGTCAGCAACCTTCTTACTTCTGCTCGATCAATGGATTTTGAGACGCAAACAGGTCTTGTAAATCAAGGTTTCAATTGAAAAATGATCGGCATGCGCATGCTGAACCGCACCGTTTCACCGTTGTTTTTCCCCGGAGTCCATGCAGGCATGGATTGCAGCAACCTTCTTACTTCTTTGTCGTAGCCGGGGCAATTATCCAGTCCTTGACGAATTTCCACAGTGCTGATGGTGCTGTCTTTCTCAACCACAAAACTCACCAGTACTTTCCCTTGGCATTCGGGTGCCGGAAGGCGCAAGCTGTCCTGCACATAAAGCGCAAAGCTTTCGTACATGGATGAACCGCTTTTATACTGGAAGTTGGGGAGCTCACTGGCAATGAGCCAGACGGTCTCTTCTTTTTCCTTTTGATTTTGTGCTGAGCTTGTGTTCAGCGTCAGCAATAGTATAATTGAGGCGAAAACGATTCTTCCGAGGCCAGAAAATATCGGGGGAGATGTCTTCAGTTTCATCAGTCACTGGTTTTTGGTGATTGTGAGCGAAAACAGCAAAGACCGTACCGGTATTCAGCCCAAGCATGTTTACAGACAGGAAGCTACTTCCGGCCACGGGTTTTCGACTTGGCGGTGTTGCTTTTTTGCTTTTCCTTTTTCCGCACGTAAATCAATTTGAGCTGTCCTTTGGTGTTTTCGCGTTGCTCGATTTCAAAATCGGGAATCGACTTGATCAAAGGCGTTAGCTTTTGAAAACCGTAGTTTCGGGCATCGAAGTTGGGTTGCTTTTTCTGAATCAGGTTGCCCACTTCACCCAAAAATGCCCAGCCATCATCGTCGGCCAAGTCAGAGATGGATGATGCAATCAAGCGAATAACCTTGGGCGTCACTTTATCGACCTCGTTTTTAGGTGCGGATTTGCTTTCGGTGACTTCCGTTTCGCTTTCCTGGCTCTGGTTTTTCAAGATTTCGATGTAGATGAATTTGTCGCAAGCCACAATAAAGGGGTCGGGGGTTTTCTTTTCACCAATGCCAAATACTTTCATGCCGGCTTCGCGCAGGCGGGTGGCCAGCCGGGTAAAGTCACTATCGCTTGAAACCAGGCAGAACCCGTTCACTTTTTCCGAATACAAAATGTCCATCGCATCGATAATCATGGCCGAGTCGGTGGCGTTTTTACCGGTGGTGTACCCGTATTGCTGGATGGGCGTGATGGCATTCTCCAGTAGCAGGTTTTTCCATCGCGAAAGGTTGGGCTTGGTCCAGTCGCCATAAATCCGCTTAATGGTCGGGTTGCCATATTTCGCAATTTCTTCCATCATTTCCTTCACGTAGGCCGATGGGATATTGTCGCCATCAATCAGTACTGCTAATTTTAAGTCCATTTTGGTGATTTATTTTTCGGCAAATTACGCATTATCGAAGTGAATAGCATCATGATGTGCAAATATTGCCAAGATCCATTCGGCACTTCTCTTTTTAGCGCAGGCTATAATTCTTTCAGAATGATGTAAACCGTATATACGACGTAGATGAGCAGCAAAGCCCCGGCTTCCCAACGGTCTAGCTTCTTCCTTTGTCCGGTAAACATGGCAATGAAGAGGATCAACGTGCCGCCGCCCAGCAACCACAAATCGGTGTTGAACACCGGATGGTAAATGACCGGCGTTAAGACCGAGCTGACTCCCAGGATCAGAAAGATATTGAAGATGTTGGATCCAATGATGTTTCCCACGGCAATGTCGTTGTTCTTTTTCAACGCGGCTACAACCGAGGTGGCCAGCTCGGGCAACGAAGTGCCGAGGGCGACAATGGTGAGTCCCACAATTTTTTCGCTTACGCCTAGGGCGGTTGCCATTTCTACAGCGTTGGTAACCACCAGACGGCCCCCAATCACCAATCCCGCCATGCCAATGATAATGAAGATCCAGATTTTCACATTCGTGAAATGCTTTTGATCGGGCAAGGATTCCTGTTTGTCAGTTTTGAGCTGCTTGTACACGTAGAACAGGAATCCGGCGAACAAGGCCAGCAGAATCAGCCCATCGATGCGGGAGAGGAAGTTGACTCCGGGCGACAGGATGTCGTTGGCCAGAAAATAAAGCAAGACGACCGCAAAAAGCGAAAGCGGAATTTCTTTCCAAACCGTACTGGACTGCACCACCAGCGGGGTGATTAAACCGGAAATGCCCAGGATGAAAAACAGGTTCACATTGTTACTCCCGATTACATTGCCAAACACCAGGTCGTGGTGGTTTTGCACTGCCGCAAAGGTGTTGACAACCAGCTCGGGCGCCGAAGTGCCAAAAGCAACAATGGTTAAACCAATCGCCAAATCAGAAATTTGGTGCTTTTTAGCCAAGGCCGTTGCCCCGCTCACCATCCAGTCGGCTCCTTTAATAAGCAGCCCCAAACCGAGAACCAAAAGTAAAATTTGTACAATCATACACGTGTTTTTGAGGGCGGCAATTTAGATATTTTTTGGTTGATCAAACCTGCTCAATAAAGCAACAAACTTGCGGAATTGTTCATCTTTTCAGTTTGAAATTTGACTGAAAATCATCGGATTTATTTTGGAATGAATCGACTTGCTTTGAGTTTCAAGCCAAAAAAGCGGAGTGTGAAAACTCCGCCTGTTGTATTTTGCTTAAAATGGAAGGTCGTCCTTGTCGGCTGCTTCCGGTGGAATGTCATCGGGCGTAAATCCCGGAGGGAAGTCTCCCTGGGGTTCTCCGGCTGCCAAACGATCAATTCGCCACGCGTTGATGTTGTGGTACCAACGGCCATTGAATTCGCGCGATTCAACAGAAAATGAAACGTTCACTTCTTCGCCCGCATTCAGTCCTTCCAACAAGGAAATTTTATCGTTGAACAGGGTAAAGCACACTTGCTTTGGAAACTGGTCATCAGCCGTTTCAATCACGAATTCCTGCTTTTTCCATTCTTTTCCGGCTTTGCTTACTCCGGATGCTACATTTAAGATTTGGTTGATCTTACCTTTTAATTCTAAACTCATGGTTCAATATTTTTTCTGATTCCAAAAATAAGGAGAAAAAAAGACCCCTGGTGAAAATTAACCAGGGGTTTATAAAAAGTTTTCAAGAATGATCTACTCGATTACTTCCAGCAACTCAACTTCGAAAATCAAGGTTGCGTTTGGACCGATATCGGCTCCGGCACCACGTTCGCCATAAGCCAGGTCGCCAGGAATATAAACTTTCCATTTTGAACCTTCGGGCATCAGTTGCAGTGCTTCTGTCCATCCCGGAATTACCTGGCTCACACCAAAGGTAGCAGGTTCGCCACGTTCAACCGAGCTGTCGAAAACTGTTCCGTCGAGCAAAGTACCAGTGTAGTGAACTTTTACTTGTTGGTCGGCTGTTGGTTTTGGGCCATCGCCTACTTCAAGAATTTCGTACTGAAGTCCGCTTTCGGTAACCACAATGCCGTCTTTTTCCTTGTTCGATGCCAAAAATGCTTCACCTTCTGTGCGGTTATTCACGCCTTCAGCCTCGGCCATTTTTTGAAAATAAGACTGAATATAGGTCCGTGCATCCTCGATGGTCATTTTTGTTTCTTCACCGTTCAGTTGCTTCTCAAAAGCAGTGACCAGTACTTCCATATTAAAGTCTTTGGCTCCGCTTGATTCCAACTGTTGTTTGTTTTGATCGCCAACTAATACACCGATGGCGTAGCTTGCAGAATCTGCAGCTGTTTCAAGGTTTTCGTTACGTGAAGAACCTTGAGGTTGACATGCTGCCAATACAACGACAGCAGCAAGTGCAAATAGAATTGATTTAAATTTCATTTGTTTGTTTTGTAGATATAATTAAACGATTTCAAGTAATTCAACATCGAAAATAAGGGTGGTGTGTGGTCCGATGGCACCACCGGCTCCGCGATCGCCATAGGCTAAATCAGACGGGACATATAAGCGCCATTTTGATCCGGTTTTCATCATTTGCAAGGCTTCTACCCATCCCTGAATCACGCCGTTAACCGGAAAAGTTGCCGGTTCGCCGCGTTGTACCGAGCTGTCGAAAACAGTGCCGTCGATTAATGTTCCGTGGTAGTGGCATTTGACTTGGTCGGCAGGGCTTGGCTTTTCACCGTCGCCTTCAACCAAAACCTCGTATTGCAGTCCGCTGGCAGTTTCCTTCACACCTTTTTTCTCCCGGTTTTCAGCTAAAAATTGCAGGCCTTGCTCCAGGTTTTCCTTTCCCTGGCCACTTTGTTGTTTTTCCATAAACTCCTGCAAAATCCTATTGGCCTCATCGGGCGTCAATTTGGGCGCTTGCCCGGTAAAAATATCTTCGAGCGCCAGCATGAAATTGCCGGGTTCAATGGTTTTTACTCCTGATTGTATGAGATTGCTTGAAATGCTCAATCCCAGTGCATAACTAAATTCTTCTAATTCTCCGTTAAACTTGTGTTCTGACATAAAATTCTAAATTTTTAAAGAGCTACGAAGATAAAGGAATTTTCGCATTATCCCTGATGATCAAAGGTCTTTCTCGCCGTACAGCATTTCCCGTTTTCCGGGAGGCCCCGGCAGCCGCTGCATAGCGAAGCCATTTTTTTGAAGCGATCGCCTGATATCGCCTTTGGCACAATAGGTTGTGATGATGGCGCCGGGTTTACATTGCAGGCTTATTTTCTGAAAAATGGCATCGGTCCACATATCGGGCTGTTTGCCGGGCGCGAAGGCATCAAAATAAACCAGGTCGAATGCAGGAAGTTCTGACAAGTCGACTGTGCGTAAATCGCAGTTGAGCTTTGTGAGTTCGAATCCGGGTGCAATTGTCGTTGGCTGCTCCCACGGGCTTTGGTGCATGTTCCGGAATAGCGCTTGTACTTCATGGGAATAATTTTGTGCGTAATTCAACTGGCAAAATTCGGCTTCGGTCAGCGGATATTTTTCCAAAGAGTAGTAGTGAATGATTTTGTCCTGACGATTCAGAAACGAAAGCAAGGCGTTGAGACCGGTTCCAAAGCCAACTTCCAGCAAATGGATTTCGGGTTGCTGGCAGCGCTTCAATCCATTGTTGATAAACACGTGCACTGATTCCTGAATGGCGCCGTGAACGGAGTGAAAATGCTCATCCATTTCGGGTAGATACAGGGTGTGCGAGCCGTCTTCTGTTATTTCCAATATTCGTTTCATAGAATCGGGTGCGAGTTTTGAGTTTTGAGTTTCAAGTTTTGAGTTTCAGGTTTCAAGTTGATCCAGGATCGAGCATCCAGCATCCATCCACATGCTCGCAGATCCTGAAACAAGTTCAGGATGACGCTTCAAACGGGCGTTATTGGGCATCGAGCATCAAGTATCGAGCATCCAGTATCCTGTATCCAGTATCCACGATCAGCCATCTGCTTATTCCCTCTGTTTTTCAGCTTGGTATTTGGCCGCCATCGTTAACGCTTCGGTTTTTAGATGGGGCGAATTTCGGCATTTTCTTGCTGGCTTCCATATTTTTGTTCTAAATTTGGCTTACTTTATTCGATTGTTATGCTTATAAAACTGTACGAGGAAAATCCAAACCAGCGCGAAATAGAGAAGGTTCTTGAAGTTTTGCGCGACGGGGGCATCATTATTTATCCGACGGATACCGTGTATGGCATTGGTTGCGACATTACCAATGTAAAAGCGGTTGAAAAAATTGCGCACTACAAAAAGGTACAGATTGAAAAGTCGAACATGTCATTTATCTGTAGTGATTTGAGTCATTTGTCGGATTATACCAAGCCCATTTCAAATACGGTTTTTAAGTTGTTGAAGCGAAACTTGCCGGGGCCGTTTACATTTATTCTGGAGGCCAACTCGAATGTTCCCAAGTATTTTAAAGGGAAAAAGAAAACCGTGGGAATTCGTGTTCCCGACAATAACATCATCCGAGAAATTGTGCGGCAATTAGGCAATCCCATACTTTCAACTTCGGTTTACGATGAAGATACGGTGATTGAATACACTACAGACCCTGAGTTGATTCACGAGAAGTTTGACGATTTCGCGGATCTGGTGATTGATGGTGGCTATGGCGACAATGTACCGTCGACAGTAATTGACTGCACGGTCGATTTGCCGGTTATTATCCGGCAGGGTAAAGGTATTGTTCAGGAATAAGGTGACGAATCTTGACTTGTTTCAGAAAACCGAATCCTTTACTTTCTCCAGAAAGCCGGTGAGAACAAAACCAACACGGTAAACAATTCCAAACGCCCAAGCAGCATTAAAAACGCCAGGAACCATTTTCCGGCCGGATGCACATGGTGGAAGTTTTCCGCCGGGCCAACGTTGCCCAATCCCGGTCCGATATTCCCCAGCGAGGTGGCTACTGCTCCCATGGCCGACTCCAAATCGGGTTCAATCAAAGTGTAAACAATCGTACTCAGGAAGAAGATGATGAAGTAGAACATGAAAAAAGCCAGCACATTGGTAATGATATGTTCGGAAACAGCCCTTCTGTTGAACCGAACAGGGATTACGGCATTGGGGTGGAGTAGGCGCCGCAATTCGTAGTAGCTGTTTTTCAGCAATAAAACAACCCGCATGATTTTAATTCCACCGCCGGTAGAGCCGGCACTTCCTCCAAAGAAGAAGAGGGCAAAGATGATGATAGTCAGGAATGGGGTCCAGGTTAAGTAGTCGGCGGTAGCAAAGCCTGTCGTGGTGATGATGGAAACAACCTGAAACAAAGCATCGCGAAAAGCCAACTCAAAACCCAGTTGGGTAGAAATGAGCAAACCACTGAAAATGATTGCCGTGAAACCCACAATAAACAAGATGTAGTATTTGAATTCTTCGTTTTTGAAGACTTTGTCAAACTTTCCGTGAATGGCCAGGTAGGAAAGGGTAAAGTTGGTTCCGGCCAGAAACATGAAAAAGATAATGACATATTGAATGTAGGGTGAGGACCAATAGGCAATTGATGCCTGTTTGGTCGAATATCCGCCCGTAGCCATGGTCGTGAGCGAATGGTTAACCGAGTCGAACAAAGTCATGCCGCCGGCCCAAAGTAATAGTGTTTCGGCGATGGTGAATCCGAAATAGATG